>CAZGWZ010000114.1:0-3011 GCA_964529545.1 uncultured archaeon | reverse complement strand
CCATGCGCAGATGGTGGCGTGGCAGGAGGCCCAGATAGAGAAGAGGATAAAGGAAGACTTCGGGAGCTTCGAATCGTTCAAGAAGGAGTTCTCCGACAAGGCGGCCGGCCATTTCGGCAGCGGATGGGCATGGCTTGTAATCGACGGCGGGCATCTCAAGACCATCACGACACAGAACCAGGACTCGCCGCTTACCATCGGGAAGGTCCCCGTGCTAGGGCTGGACGTATGGGAGCACGCATACTACCTGAAGTACCAGAACAGGAGACCGCAGTACATAGAGGCCTTCTTCAAGGTGGTAGACTGGGACAGCGTCAACTATTACCTCGACAATGCGAAGAAGGTGTGACCATATGGACGCATGGAAAGACATCACCGGCATGGTAGAGTACCCGCGGGACGGCATACTCAGCAAGGTTATATTCAGTAGTGGCGAAGAGAGCGTGACGCTCTTCTGCATGTCCGGAGGTTCGGCGATAGAGGACCACACGTCTACGAAGAAGGGCTTCGCGTACGTCATAGAGGGAAGGGGGGCATTCGTCCTTGAAGGAAAGAATATCGTGATGGCTCCCGGAAAGCTGATAAGGATTGACAGGAACACGGTCCACAGGCTTTCAGCGAAGGAGAACATGAGTTTCATGTTATTCTTGAGCAAATGAGGTGTTTACAATGAAAAAGGTTCACGGGCATCCGTCCACGCCACAGGTGGAATGCGAGAAATGCGGAGGAAGCGTAAAGATGACGAGCGCGTCATATCCGCAGTCGTACGAGTGCGTATGCAGGGAATGCAAACACAGGTTCAGGTGGATAAATGCCAAGGCGGACAGTTACGATTGAGGATTACTTCGACATAAGAGGAGGTGAATAGTATGAGGATACAGATAGTATACCATTCCATGCATGGGCCGATAAAGAAGATGGCAGACGCGGTAGCCGAAGGCGCAAGAGAGGTAGAAGGCGCGGACGTCCGTATTTGCAGGGTCGAAGAGACGCTGCCGGATGATGTGCTGAAGAAGATGGGCGCGTACGAGACGCAGAAGCTCTTCGAGAAGGATCCCGTATGCAGGGTAGAGGACTTAAAAGAAGCAGATGCAGTCATATTCGGGAGTCCGACCCGTTTCGGTAATGTAACGGCACAGATGAGGCAGTTCCTGGACAAGACGGGAGGCCTGTGGGCGAGCGGGGCGCTTGTCGGCAAGGTCGGAAGCGCGTTCACGGGATCGGCCACCCAGCACGGCGGCCAGGAGACGACGCTCATAACGCTGTATATAACGATGCTGCATCACGGCATGGCAGTAGCCGGGCTTCCGTACACGTACCAGGGACAGATGACCCTCGACGAGATAACGGGAGGGTCGCCTTACGGCGCATCCACCATATCCGGAGGCAGCGCCCAGCGGGAGCCGAGCAGGAACGAGCTTGAAGGCGCCCGGTTCCAGGGAAGGCATGTGGCCATGCTGGCGAAGAGATTGTCGGGATAGCCATGAACAGCGCGACAGGAATACTTATGAGAAGAGGAGTGCCAATATAATCAGGGGAAGGAATCTTTCATGATATGCAAGACCTTATTCCTGATTGCCGCCGTAGCGCTCCTAGTGACGGCTATCGTGGCCAGGGCACAATGGGATGACTGCAGGTTCGCAGAGACGGACTGTGCGGGACAGTGCGGCCAGTTCACAGACACTGACGGGGACGGCATATGCGACCACTCGCAGCCGGCGCCGGAAGATAGGGAAACCGTAGAGGAGGCCACGAGTGACGAGGCGAGCGTGCAGGTGCAGCAGGGTCCCCTCGGTCCCGGCGGAGAGCAGGCTCAGGTATTCTACAAAGGGTATCACCTCTTAGAGCTTGTGCTGGTCCTGCTCATATCGTATGTAGCAAGCTTCGTCCTCGTGAAAAAGAAGAAGATGTCCATAATCATGCACAGGAGGATATGGAACGTGGCGCTTCTCATATCATTCGTGATAGTCGGGGTGCTCGGCGTCCTGCTTGTGGTCAGGATAAACTACGGAGTGGCTGTCCTGCAGAACTTCTTCATGCTCTACTATCACGTTGAGGCGGGCATCGCGATGGCCACGATAGCCGTGTTCCATCTTCACAATTACAGATACTTCTATACATGCATGTTCAGGAGGGGAAATAAATGCGAAAGCTGATGATTGCAATCGCCCTCGTGTCCATGCTCCTGGTGTCAGGATGCGTGCAGCAGAGGCCGACGATAAACCTCAACGAGACGCAGATAACGGAGTATCAGGGAAAGGATCTCTCGTCGGTGGATGATTTCAGGGAGAACTCGATACTTGGGCCTCAGTATGTGGACACTGACTCTTACAAGCTCAAGGTGACGGGCCTCGTGCAGACGCCGATGACTTACAAGTACGACGAGATAATAGATGAGAACCAGCATTACAGCAAGGCCGTGACGCTATACTGCGTGGAAGGCTGGGACGTCACCATATTCTGGGAAGGCGTCCTCGTGAGGGATCTGATAGAGAAGTCTGGTCCGCTCGACACTGCAAGAGTAGTCATATTCCACGCATACGACGGCTACACGACGTCATTTCCGATAGACTACATAATGGACAACGACATAATCATGGCCTACAGGATGAACAACATCACTCTCCCTGCCGAGAGGGGATACCCGTTCCAGCTCGTGGCGGAGAGCAAGTGGGGCTACAAGTGGATAAAGTGGATAACCGAGATAGAGCTCTCCGACGACGAGGACTACAGGGGATACTGGGAGAGCAGGGGATACTCTAACAGCGCAGGAACCGACGAATGGTTCCTGGAATAGGTGTTTTCTCATGCGAAGGGAGATACGAGTTGTCCCGGGAGCGGGAAGGGACGAGGTGTCCGAAAAGGATGGCATGCTTATAGTTCATGTAAAGGCGCCTGCAAAGGACAACAAGGCGAACTCGTCGGTCATCAAGGTTCTGAGAAAGCACCTGGAAAAGGAAGTGAGAATCGTCTCAGGGCACAAATCGAAAAAGAAAATCGTGGAAATAATC
>CAZGWZ010000113.1:0-3043 GCA_964529545.1 uncultured archaeon | reverse complement strand
TGGGGGCATAGCCGAGTACCTGGGCGTCGACCCCGTGCTCGTGAGGCTCCTCTGGATAGTACTGACGCTGCCTTGGGGCTTTGGCATCGCGCTCTACGTGATAATGTGGATAATAATGCCCAGGAACCCAAAGCACAGGTGGAAGGACTAGATTCTGCGTGCAAGGTTGATACCGCCCCTTATAAAACTTTCTGCTTTATTGTTAACGATGAAGCTCATCGAATATCTGCTGATAGGGGACGGGTCAGTCGGCTACAATCCGAGGTTCCTGACCATAATGGGCCACAGGAAGGGCCCGGAGCAGAACATCTCCGCAGAGAAGATCTCTTACCTCTCCACTGTCGACCTTGGCGGTAACCTCGGATATGCAGGCAAGATGAAGCTGCCATCCTTTGAAGAGGGCGGGAAGCCTGACCCGGAGAGCAAGCTCTTCAGGGTCATCAGCGCCGCAAACGAGAAGGGGTGCGAGATAAACGTCAAGGCTTTCGGCCAAAACAAGATGTACATTAACGACTACCACCCTAATACAGGCCGTTCACTCCCGGATGACACGGCGGACAGGCTGATAGAGTACATCGATAAGATATAGAAAAGTTCCGGTTCTTCTGCAATCAGCCGCTATCGAGGGCTTCTATCCCAGGAAGCGTCCCCTTCTCGATGAACTCGAGGGTGGAGCCTCCTCCGATGCTGGCGTGGCTTATCTTCACCTTCGCCGTGTTGACGAGCAGCGTGCTCTCGCCGCCGGCGGTCACGGTCACGACGCCGTTCTTCGTGGCCTTCCCGAGGGCCTTTGCGATATCGAGGCTTCCGCTCTCCGCGTCCGGCTTCTTGTCAAACATCCCTACCGGGCCTGCCATGACCACGAACCCGGCGGACATTATTATCTTCTCGAACTCCTTCACGGTCTTCGGGCCTACGTCTATCCCCGCCCAGCCTGCGGGTATGCCGCCGGACACCATGACCTTGCCGTCCTTTGTAACCACGTTGTCTGTTGGCATGACTATCCTGACGCCCCTTTCCTTCGCCTTCTCCATGACTCCTGCTGCAAGCATTATCTGCTGGCGTATCTGGTCCTCCTTCATGTAGGACTCTCCTATGACGCCCTTTATCTCGCCTATCGACATCTTCCTTACCTCTGCCTCTCCCGCCTTCACCCTGCCGGCATACCTCTCCGCGAGCATGAAGGCGTATGCGAGGGCTCCCCCGACCAGTATGCTGTCAGTGCCCTTCATCCTGTCAAGGAGCTTCAATGCGACGGTTATCTTGGACACAACGCCGGGCTTGGTGTCTATCTTCTTCCCGGCGAGTATGAAAACGAACGGCCTCCTCCCCTTCTTCTCAAGCTCTATCGAGACGCCGCTTATGTACCTTATCTCCTCTATGAGGTTGAACCCTGCATACCTCTTCTTCACAAGCCTTGCCATCGGGACGATGTCCGAGGCGGGCCTGTGCCTCTGGGCGAAGTCGTCTGCCACGTACACGTCCACCATGGACGCGAGCTTCCTGGCATAATCCTCGTCTCCCTTGTTGTAGCCCTCGTCGAACCTGGGATTCTCGAGCACAAGGAGCTGGCCGTCCTTCAGCTTTCCGACCCTTTCCTCGATCATGCCGAAGTTGTCCGCGATATTCCTTATCTCCCCTTTGGGGTCTGACGGCGCGAGCATGGGCTCATCTTTGATAAGCCCCTTCTCGTGAAGCATCTCCCTTATGTAGAGATAGACGGGCATCACGCTCTTGCCCTTCTCTATCCCTTCAGGGCGGTCTATCCACCCGGGCTGGAGGACCACCTTGGCTTCGCTTCTTATCAGGTGCTCGAGCGTTGGGAAGAAGGAGTCTATCCTGGTCTTGTCCTTTATCCTCGTTATGTCGCTGATGTCCTTGGATTCGTCCATCGGGACGTCGGCGGAGCCTCTCATGAAAACGACCTTACCGGAGAGTCCGGACTTGCCCGCTTCCTTTATAGAATGTATCATGGAGACTACCTCCATTTCTTGGCCATGAATATTATCAGGTCTACGAGCCTGTTGGAGTAGCCCCACTCGTTGTCGTACCAGGCGAAGACCTCTATCAGGTCGCCTTCGATGTTGGTGAGCTTGGAATCGAATATAGCGGAATGGGGATTGCCTATTATGTCAGTGGACACTAGCGGCTCGTCCGAGTACTCCACTATGCCCTTCAGCCTGCCGTTTGCGGCCTTTTTTATGACCCTGTTTACCTTGTCGCTCTCCGGCGGCGTGGGCTTCTTTTTCAGTTCCACCACGAGGTCGACTATCGAGCCGTCCGCGACGGGCACCCTTATGGCGGAGCCGGTTATCCTCTTGTCAAGCTGTGGTATGACTTTCCCGAGCGCCTTGGCCGCACCCGTGCTCGTAGGAACGATGTTTAAGCCTGCAGCCCTTGCCCTCCTCATGTCCTTGTGGGGGCCGTCCAGAAGCATCTGGTCACCCGTGTAAGCATGGATCGTGGTCATGAAGCCCTTTACTATGCCGAATTCGTCGTTCAGGACCTTGGCGATCGGTGCGAGGCAGTTCGTGGTGCAGGAGGCGTTTGAGATTATGTCATCGGTCTTGTGGTCGTACTCCTTCTCGTTGACTCCAAGGACTATCTGCTTTATCGGGCCGTCCCCCTTAGGAGGCGCCGAAAGTATGACCTTCTTGGCCCCTGCCTTGAGGTGGAGCTCGGCTTTCGACCTCTCCCTGAATATGCCCGTGGATTCCACGACGACGTCGATATCCAGCTGCTTCCACGGAAGCTCTATCGGGTCCTTCAAGGAATACACCATTATCTTTCTGTTGTTCACCTTGAGAAACTCCCTTCCCCACTCTATCTTGCCCTCGAACGGGCCGTAGACGGAGTCGTACTTTAGAAGCCTTCCCAGGGTCTCGGGCTCTGCGAGGTCGTTAATCGCCACGACCTTGAACGATTTTGCGTGGAGGGACGCCTTCAGGAAGTTCCTTCCTATACGCCCGAACCCGTTTATCGCAACCTTTAGCATCAGAACACCGCTATGAGTATAATTACCCGGAATTCAATAAAAAGGTTT
>CAZGWZ010000112.1:0-3106 GCA_964529545.1 uncultured archaeon | reverse complement strand
ACACCGGCAGGGCGACCCCTTCCGAATGCCTTCCCGTGGGAGTCGTGCTCACCCTGGCCGCCGCGGGAAGCGAGACCAGCCGCGCGTCGGTCATGACTAAGGAGGAAGGCGAGAGCAAGAGGGGCGCGAGGTTTGGCATAATGAGGCCCAGGTTCGCGCTGCTGAATCCGGAGCTCACTTACACCGTGCCCAAGTACCAGACCGCGTGCGGATGCGTCGACATAATGGCGCACGTTCTCGAGAGGTACTTCGTCAACGTCAAGGGCATAGGATTCACAGACAGGCTGTGCGAGGCCACTATAAGGTCGCTGGTCCATTACGCGCCCATGGCGATAGAGTATCCTGAAAGCTACGAGGCCAGGGCCAACATTATGTGGGCCGGGACGGTGGCGCACAACGGCATACTTGAAACCGGAAGGACGAGCGGTGACTGGGCGACCCACGCGATAGAGCACGAGGTGAGCGGCATATACGACATAGCTCACGGAGCCGGGCTCGCGGTCATATTCCCTGCATGGATGAGGCACGTCTACAGGCATGACATGGACCGCTTCGTGAGGTACGCAAGAGAGGTCTGGGGCGTCAAGACCCATGGCATGGACAAGAGGAAGGCGGCCCTTTCGGGCATAGACAAGACCAGGGAGTTCTTCAAGAAGCTTGGAATGCCGACGTCCCTCACTGAGGCGGGCGTAAACGACGAGAAGGTGGACGAGATGGCAGAGAAGTGCGTCGAGTACGGTCCCGTCGGCAAATTTGTCGAGCTTACAAAGGACGACGTCCTGGAAATCCTCAAGGGCGCCAAGTGACAGCGGAATTCTATTAAGCATGCGCGCCGAATGATATATCATGATAGAGCACAGGCTCGCGGTGGCCCAAATCAGGAAGAGGAGGAAGTTCGTAATAGCAACTTTCCTTCTGCTCGTTCTGGCCTTCGCCGAGAGCCTCTTCATCTCATGCATCAGGGAACATTCGCCCCTTTTCTGCCCGCTGTCGTGGGTATATGCAGCCCTCGCATGCGCGGTGCTCTTCGTGCTCTTCCATTACCGCAGATAGACGCATTCTGCCCGGAAACAGGTTTCACAAAGGAGGCCAAATGTTTAAATAGTACCTTGACCTTATCATACTTCCTAAGGATGTGAATATCGTGACAAATAATCAAGGAAGCAATGTATGCATGGATACTGTGAATAAGCTGATAGAAAGCATGAAGAGATACGATCCGAATGTGGCAGTCATAAAGGTGCCGGGCGTTTCTGAGATCAGCAGGATATACAAGAATTCCGTCAACGGCAACGAGTACAACATGGGCGGAATACCTCTGTAGAGGCAACCATTTTTAAGTAAGCTTTGCAAACCATTATTCATGGCTGATTACGGAAAGGTCGTTTCGGAAGGGATAAGGTTCGCTTTCCAGCCGAAGAGGTGGGTCCATCTTTTCGCGCTCGACGCAATAACGGCGAGCGTTCTGCTCTCGTACCTGCTGGTAAATGCCAACGCTCTTACAGTCCTGTATTCAGGACAGGCCATGAGCGAACCGGCTGTCCTCAGCTCCATGCTCGGCATCGGAGTCGCTGTTTCAGGACTTTTCGTCGTGTGGATACTCATAAGGATGTACATAGTAGGGGCTTTGATATACCAGAGCGTCAACCCGGGAAAGTCCAGGGAGAGCTGGAGGGTCTCAAAGGAGAGGTATCTCAATATGATCATGGTTACCGGCATAGTGTCGCTTGCGTCCTTCGTCGCAGGTGTCGTGCCCTACGTGGGGTGGGCGATATCCATCCTTGCGGGGCTGGCATTCTTCTTCGCGATGCCGCCCGTCATAATCGACCGCAAGCATTTCGACGAATGCCTGAGGATATCCGTCAGGATGTTCAGGGAGAAGACGGCCGACGTTGCGATCACGTGGCTTCTGGTGACCGTGCTGTCGCTCGTTCTGGTCGGCATCTTCTCGATACCGGCCTTCGCGATGGCATTAGTCGCCCTCCTTCCCGCGCTCATAGAGCTTCAGGGTGAGACCAGCGGAAGGGTCTTCCTGGACATGATGGTAAACAACGCATGGGCGATATATCCTGCGATATTGGTATCGCTCGTAGGGTTTGCGATAAGCAACGTCTTCTCGCTGTTCTTCCAGACGAACATGTACAGGCAGCTCAGCAAGAAGAAGCTCCTGTAGAATCAGGACTCGAATGTTTTTTAACCAGAAAGCACATTTTAAACCAATGAGAAATCTGGTATTGATTGTGGCGCTGCTGGGACTGGTCGCTGCATCCGGCTGCATAGGGCCCGGGATCACGGCGACTCCCACGGCAGAAGAGCTTGCGGGCAACCTCGGGGCTTACGTGGGCATGGATGTGAACTTCAACGCCAGCCCGATGAAGCACACGGATTCGGTGTCATTCACCCACTACATCAATGCAGTCTCTGGCGGGAAGGCCGTAAGGCTGGACATGAAGTACGAAGAAGGGATAGACTGCAATTACTGCAATCTCACGGGAACCGTGATGAACGCGACGATCTGCGACTGCCAGTCGGCGAAGTGCAACGGCAAGGACTGCACGATACCAGACGGCTCCGCCTGGGAATACATAGACACGAGGCTTGCAAGCGAATGCGAAGGCGTCAGCAAGTACCTCGTTTTCGGGCAGATGCAGCAGAGGAGCCTCTTCAGGTGCATCCCCGGAACCGTACAGGAGAAACTGTACGTGAACCTGACGAAGGTCGAGACGCTCGCATGAATGCCTTTTGTATGCTGGCCGATTAGTGACTGTCACTTTTATTATTCCTGCCGCCAAAACAGTCATTATGGAAAAGAAAGAAGACCAGATGTACAGGATGAGCACGAGGATGTTCATAATCGGGGCCATCCTTGTGATAGTCGGATTCACGGATTACTTCTTCGGGCCTCTGATGGATGCGAGGGGCTTCTCGTTTCTGGGCCTGGTGATAATAGTCGTGGGTCTCCTCGTCAAGAGGAAGGACGACTGACGCCCAGCCAGGGACGTGCCAGAAGGGAATCTGGCAGACCGCTAAGTGACTTCCCTTCTCTCGAACATCAGAAGGCCGACGGCCATCATTATTACGGCTATTGCTACCCACAGCATCATTG
>CAZGWZ010000111.1:0-3183 GCA_964529545.1 uncultured archaeon | reverse complement strand
TCTTGACGACGCCTATCACTTTCATGTCGTCCTGGACGGCTACTGCGTCTGCGACCCTTCTCCCCACTGTCCCGTATCCGCTTATCGCGACCTTTACTGTCATTCCAAACCACCTCTCCTTTTAACATCACTCGACTGTCACCGATTTCGCCAGGTTCCTCGGCTTGTCGATGTCACATCCCTTCATGTCGGCTATGTAATAGGCCAGGAGCTGCAGGGGTATGACGTTTATGAGCGGTGACAGCTCGTCCTCAGTCCTTGGGACGTGTATGACCCAGTCCGCGAGCCGTCCTATCTCATTGTCGCCCTCGCTTGCTATCGCGATTATCTTGCCTTTCCTTGCCTTCACTTCCTCCATGTTGGATATGATCTTGTCGTAGCCCTTTCCCTTGTTTGCGATGAACACGACTGGCATGTTCTCGTCTATCAGGGCGATCGGCCCGTGCTTCATCTCGGCCGCCGGATATCCCTCCGCGTGTATGTATGATATCTCCTTGAGCTTTAGCGCCCCTTCCAGGGCAACGGGGTAGTTGATGCCCCTTCCAAGGTACAGGAAGTTGCTGTGGCCCGCTACCTTCCTTGCAATCGCCTTTACCTTCATGTCCTCTTCGAGCACCTCTTCTATCTTTTTCGGTATCTTTCTTAGCTCCCTCACGAGCTTCCTCTCAATCGGAAGGCCCTTCCTCTGCCTCAGGTCGAGCGCCAGGAGCAGAAGGCATACCAGCTGGTTCGTGAATGCCTTCGTCGAAGCGACTCCTATCTCAGGGCCTGCGTGTATGTATATGCCCATGTTGGCCTCCCTTGCTATGGTTGAACCAACCACGTTGACTATTCCCATGGTCTTGGCTCCCCTCTTCTTGGCCTCCCTTATGGCCGCCAGCGTGTCAGCGGTCTCGCCAGACTGGGATATGACCACGACGAGGTCGCCTTTTCCTACGAGCGGGTCGCGGTATCTGAACTCTGATGCGTAGTCCACCTCGGTAGGGACGCCTGCAATCGTCTCTATCATGTACCTTCCTATGAGCGCGGAGTGCCATGACGTCCCGCATGCTATCAGAAGTATCCTTCTGCACTTGTCAAGCGTGCCGTTGACACTGAGCTTGATCTTATCACCGAGCCTTCCCCT
The DNA here is from genome assembly GCA_964529545.1 of uncultured archaeon. Taxonomy (GTDB): domain Archaea; phylum Aenigmatarchaeota; class Aenigmatarchaeia; order QMZP01; family JAFGSV01; genus JAFGFG01. The sequence goes on along the minus strand of CAZGWZ010000111.1, from coordinate 2,057 downwards.
CATGGCGTTGCTTATCGAATCGGGCTGCTCGAATATCTCCTTTAGCATGAAGTGCTTGAATCCCGCCTTCTCTATCTGGCCCAGGTCCCAGCATATGCTCTCCTCGCATTTCTCCACCTTCTTGTCCTGGAGGTCCTTTACGACTATCTTTCCGTTCTCCATCACCCCTATCTCTCCGTCATCGAGGTATATCATCTTCTTGGTATGCTCGAGTATCGCAGACGCGTCGGATGCCGTGAAGAGCTCCTTTCCCTTGATGCCCAGTATCAGAGGGGAACCGTTCCTCGCGACGACGATTTTCTTCTCCTTCCTGTGGATCACGGCTATGCCGTATGTCCCGTCTACCTGGAGGAGCGCCTTCCTCACGGCCTTCTCCAGCTTGCCGTCGTAGAACTTCTCTATTAGGTGGGCGAGCACCTCCGAGTCGGTATCAGTCCTCATGACGTGGCCCTCGCTCTCCAGAAGGTCACGGAGTACGGTGTAGTTCTCTATTATGCCGTTGTGCACGACGGCTATCTCGCCCCTGCAGTCGATGTGGGGATGGGCGTTCCTCTTGCTTGGCTCGCCATGGGTCGCCCATCTGGTGTGGGCTATTCCGATTGTCCCGTTCATCTTCGAAAGCCCGACAGAGGAATCAACATCGTCAATCTTGCCCTTTCCCTTCTTGGTGTCGAGCCTTGAGTTTATGACCGACATCCCTGCAGAGTCATACCCCCTGTATTCCAGCCTTTTCAGACCCTTGAGTAGTATGGGTGCCGCCTGCCTGTTTCCTATGTATCCCACTATTCCGCACATGTTGCCACGATGATACAATAACAATGACATAACCTATTTAAAGAGTTTACTCAAAAAAATGTGTTAATAGGTACCGGTTATGCAGCCAAAAACGTTTAAACTTTTATAAAGGTTATTGGTAAAAAGTTATAAATATTAAAACAAAATCAATAATGGTCTTATGCCAAAGCACTTCGTCCTGAGGAGCGGAAAGGAGAACGAGATAGCCCCGGCCATAGTTTTCCGGGACCCATCGAAGCTGAAGGTCCTCACATCCGAGCTCGGATGGAGGATATTTCGGAGCCTCTCCGAGCAGGCGTGCCCGATGGACCTTGCAAAGGAGCTCGGGGTCCACGAGCAGAAGGTTTACTACTACGTAAAGAAGCTGAAGGAAGCCGGGCTGATACACGAACTCAAGACCGAGCAGAGGCACGGCGCAATAGCCAAGTTCTACCAGGCCTCGGAGAACGCGTTCGTGCTCGCATCGGAGAACGTCGTTTTCGAGAAGGTGAGCATAAAGTCCCCGGTCAAGTCCAACATGCTGAATCCCTTCATAGAGAGCGGCAGGCTCAACGCCACGATAATAGTAGGCTCCCCCGACCCTCACGGCCCGTGGAAGGCGAGGGCGTCAGACGCATGCTGCGCGATAGACTTCGCGCTCTTCCTCGGTACCTACACGTCCGGGGAGAAGCTGCCTAACTACAGGCTTGACGTGGAGGTAAGGGAGAACATACTGAAGGGCAACCTCGTCCTCATAGGCGGGCCTACGGTGAACATGGTCACAAGGGACATAAACAAGAAGCTTCCCATATACATAGACGCCGACCATGAGAAGAACATAGTGTCCACGCTCTCGAAGAAGACCTACACCGAGGACGTGTGCGGGATAATAAACATAATAGAGAACCCTTGGAATCGGAAGAAGAGGATAATGGTCCTCGCCGGCAAGAGGTTCCCGGGAACGAGGGCTGCAGTCCTTGCCGTGGTGAACCGGTTCGAGGAGTTCATGCACGGCAACAACTTCGACAGAAGGGTGAAGGCGCGCGTCGTCAAGGGCTTCGACATGGACGGGGACGGGATAATAGACACGGCGGAATTCCTGGAATGATTATCCGTACTTTTCCTCAAGGTTCCTTAGGACGGTCTCATATAACCCCTCCGGGACGGTTATCCCGTCCTTTGGAGGACACAGGCAGTTGAATTCTCCTGCCCTGAGCCTTTTGTTCTCGCTCCTTTCCCATATATCCTTTATGCCTTCTTCCCTTACGTTGCCTTCGATTCTC
>CAZGWZ010000110.1:0-3204 GCA_964529545.1 uncultured archaeon | reverse complement strand
GCCAGGTTCAGCGCCGCCTCGTCGTTGACCTCGACGAAGCCCTTCATCCCCTTGCGATACAAACAAGATATTCATGCCGTGCCTGATACAGGAGCAGGCAGAAGCCAAGCACACCAGCAGCTCCTACTACTGGACGAGGCCTTTAGTGCCGCCAGGAATATACAAGGGAGACAAGTTCTTTGTGGCTGACCTCATCATCCCGTGCGTACATCTTTATGACATAGTCACGACAAGAAGCGGTGGCAAAAGCTACATAATGTTATCAGAGTACCTGGGAAGCCAGAGGCTTTTTGTGGACGGCAACAAGATAAAGGACGGAAGCTCGCTTCAAGGAAACATCTTCCACGCTGTAATAAGGGACGCAAAAGACGGGAAGAAATGCAAAAATCCCCTTGTGACGCTCTTCAGAGACCCCCTGAGCAAAGAAATCCTCAGGCAGAACAGGGACGAATTCTCAAGCATGGAAATGCTCCAGAGGAAGACAAACGTCAACGAGATGTTCTGGTGGGACGTCTGAGAATATTAGGCTGAGTGCGGGGGGCCGGGATCGAACCGACGAATCCACTAAGGAAGCAGGTCTTGAGCATCGGCTTCACCGAGTCCGAGAGACCCTCAGAGCTCAAGCATGAATCTGCCGCGTTTGACCACTTCGCTACCCCCGCTTATGGTCTATTTTTATTATTGGCACCATATTTAAAAGGTAATTGTCTCTGTTGTATACGTTTCATGCTGTAGTCATGATGTATAATCTTCACATCCATAAACCATTGATTTCGGAGGACAATCCATCTTACCGCCGTCGTTCTTACATACATCATACCCGCAGTAAGGTTGAAAAGTGCTCGGAAGCTTCTTCCTAACATAAGGCTGATTCCAGTTCCCGTTCGTGGAGACTATATGATACATGGAATCTCCGGGAAACTTCACTAGGTTGTATGCATGACCTTTATTGGAATTAACTGCGTATAGTACCTCGCTCCTAGTGTATCCTGCTATACGCAGTAGTGTCGTCAACGAGTATGCGTAGTTCGCACAGATACCAGTCTTCAGATAAAGCAGCGACACCGAAGCCGGAAGTTCCATGAAAAGGCTATGACAGCTGTTTTTGCTCATATCTGTGTCAGAAACCCACATCTGAGCAGGTACTGGTTTGTCAATGGACAAGTCAAATGTCCTGCATACCATATCCTTGGTATTCTCAGCGCCTTCATGGTAGCAAATATCAGGAGTGTCGTCTGTCTTTACCTTTCCTTCAACAGGCTTATTGCTCCCGGAACATGAAAGAGTTTCATCGTAGTATCCCCTAATCCATCTTTTCGCAGGCCCCAAACCGTATATGAGATAGAGTCCTTTGCACTTCTTCATAGTTAACTCTCCTTTATTCTCTGAGAGGCCTGATTCTTTGTATGCCTTCATGCAAACTTCGTGACATTCGCCTTTACACCCATTCCTGCAGCAGCTTTCTGCTTCTTTCACGATTGGAATCAGTGCAGGATTGGCAACTTCAAAGATGTCACAGTAGTCCATTTTCTGCACTCCCCTGTCATCATACTTACCAGTCTTCCAGTATGTATCACATGTATTGGTTTCCGGTGTCTTGTGTTCCGAGTCAATCTCACAATAGTTTCCGAAATAGATAAGTGACCCAGTCTCAGCCTTTATGAATTCTAGTATTCTCGAAAATGCTTCATAGTAATCACCGCCCTCTATGGTTTTTCTCTGTTCCTTGAAGACATCTATCAATTTCGATACAGGTATGCCGCATTTCTTTTTCATCTGCACAAATTGCACGGTCTCCGAACTCACACCGTATAATATTATTATGTTCAGCACTTCCTTGTCATTTTCATCTATAAAAATTCCGTCATGATCTCTAGGGAATATAATACTTCTTGCAAATCCCACCGAAGACGATTTGTCGACATGTTCCTCCGTAACCATGTAAACCTTGACGCCGTATTCGCGTCTGATGCCTTGCATGACACCTTCCAACTGCATTGCATGAGTATCATCAAAAAGCCCAGCGTTATCGTAGACGTAGTCATAGTCAGACGCCTCTGCAGCTTGCACGGCATTGACACAAAACGAGTTGAATACTGTCAAAAAGGCTAACATTGAAAACACGTACACACTACATAATTTCATGTTACCTTCATGATGCATAATCCTCAACCCAGACATCATAAAACTGTATCACCCGGTGAATTCTCTGAGGTCTTTCTTTTGATTATTGCCAATGAGACGACAACTATTGCTACGAGTAAGACAATGATTATAATCAGCATCGGATTCCCTGAAATCTGCGATAATAGATCGACGCCCTCTGAACCCGTAACACAATCAGGATCGTACCCTTCCATACAATCGGGGTCGCATCTTCCGTCCTCAAGAAGGTCACAGCCGCCATCCTCTATCCCGGAAGTGCAGTCCTCCGGGCACGTGAGATAATCCTCGCCGTCATCTACCTCGCACCTTCCATTAATCTTGCAATGAACAACCACGTCAATGTAATTAGACTCGTAGTACTCCCCACCGGCATACACGTCCGTAGGGATTATTATGAAGTCGCCAGGATAAAGAGGCTTCACAGTGTACTCGATCTGCTTCTCTTCATAAGGTTCCAGAGTGAATTCCCACCTCATGTAAGGAGGTCTGTATAGGGGTTCATATGTCTCTATCAGAGCGTCCTTTGGTGAAATCAGCTCCCCACTGAGCATCTCTTCAACGACGACAACAAGAGGCTCGTGAGAATTACTAGTAATCGTAATGATGACATCCAGTCTCCTTCCATAATTTACGGTATCATCTGATGTCTTTGTAACAATCAGAAGCCCGTCATCTGCGGAAGCAATCGGTATCAATAGAATCATTATTAACATGAAGATTAATTCATTCCTCATTCAATCGTCACCACCTCAAAATTCACACCATCACATTCGCAGTTGCCAACAAGCTGGTAGCAGCTGACATCTTGTCCGGGAATCCTGTCGCCCCAGTCGTCAGGAGGGCAGTCGCCTTGCTTCACCTTGCTGCACTTGACCATGCAATCAGTGGCGAATGCGCTCATCGTCATCTGGTTCTGTGTATCGGAATACGTTCCCATCTGGCTGGAGAATATGTAGATCAAGGTGAGACCCGTGACGAAGACGACCAATACGGTTATAACAACTGTCAGCGATAATTGCATGATAATATTTGGGCTCG
>CAZGWZ010000109.1:0-3243 GCA_964529545.1 uncultured archaeon | reverse complement strand
GCAAGGGGCTTTGGTGACATCAAGCTCAGGGAGAGGGGCAGGAGGAACAAGGACGGAACCTACACAATGCACAAGTTCAAGGGTTCGGTCAAGACGATCGATGCTCCTGTGAACAGGCCTTCATGGCTTCCGGCAAAGGTAAAGAAGCCAGTAGTCAAGAAGTCCGGCGTTGAGAGGATAAAGAAGTTCTGAAGTCCTTTCGCCCTTTTTTCTTTTTTTTATTTCTTTTATATCGTCTTCTGGAACGTGTCACGCTTTTAAAAATCTGAGCATCAGAGCATTGTGATGAGAGGAGAGACCGCAATCGTGGTAGTGAACTACGATGGTTGCCATAAGTCAACGCATCTTATGAATTTCGAGTACGGTGTCCCGGGTATAGGAGAGAGGTTCTACATGCCCGGCTCAAACGACCTGATACTTAGCGAAGGGCTCGAAGTCGTTGACGAGAAGACTACGAATCTCAGCATGGGAAGGACGATGAAGATAATCAGGGCCGACCCGGCCATATATCTTCAGGACTAGGACCTAAATCATATAATCGGGAATAATATAACCGCCAGGCTTCCGAAAAACAGCGTGACTATCAGGTTTATGACGAACACCGGCGCAAACCTCACTCCCTCCTTTATCCACACTTTGCCGCCCTTCTTCTGTATCTTTTCCACCTCTTCCTCCGTTATGCCCCTCCACTTGTCCGTTATCAGCACGTCGCCGGCCTTGAGGTCCTTTGCCTTTATCTGCCTCTTGAAGAGGTCGCTCTCGACGGCCCTCGCGTATTGGAGGAACAGCAGCACTATCACCGCGAAGAAAGGCATGAACAGTATCACGGGAAAGTCGTAGAACGGCACCGCGAAATTATGCGAGAGATGGAACGCAACGTAAAGCGAAGCAGCCATTATTATGAAGAAGACCGCTGTTATGACCCTCGCCCTTCCTGCGACGTTTCCTCTGAACGTCTTGTAGACGCCAGGCCTTCTGATGCCAAGGGCCACTGCATATATCACGAGGTAGGCAAGCGACACCAGGAAGAAGTTGAATACTATGACTACCGGAAACGGCATGACGCCGCTGACCAGAGGGACGAATCCCGCGGTGTCCGGGAAGAGGAATCCGAGCGCTCCCATGAGCCACGCGTCGCCGTCCCCCCACTGCTTGAGGAAGTAGAGGAGAAGGCCGAATCCGAGGAACAGCAGCCCGTACATCACAGAGTTCGTGATGAGCGAGAAGTCGCCTGTCAGAAGCGAGAACGCGCCCCTGACGGACAGCGCAGCCACTATGATGGAATACGGGAGCCAGTCCGGAAACTCTGTGGTCCTCAGGTCCCAGTAGGCGCCTAGCCCGAACCCGGCAGCCCCTATCGCGAGCAGTATCCATCCAATCATAGTAATAGTTGTCAGAGTCCAAATAAAAAACTAAGATGGGGCCGCGGAGATTTGAACTCCGGTTACGGGACCCCCAGCCCCGAGTGATAGACCAAGCTACACTACGGCCCCATCTGCTGAAAAGGTACGCGAGGGGTACTGACGGTACCTTATGGGCCCGCTGAGATTTGAACTCAGGTCTGGGACTCCCGAAGCCCCGATGCTAGGCCAAGCTACACCACGGGCCCAAATGTAGTCTAATATTGGAGACGGCAGATTTAAATTAAACCTGCGTCCATTAGATTAATTTATAAATTTTAGATTCAATAAAAGACCAGAAAAGATGGAGATGATGTTGTGAAGGCGCTTTTGGGACTCGTTTTCGTGGCCGTGCTGCTGATGGCGGGAGCGGCATCTGCAGCTGAGATAAATCTCGAGGTCCACCCGAAAGAGCTTACCGTAAAGCCCTTCACGGCAGCGAGGTTCATGGTGACAGTCACGACAGAACTCCAGGAAGGCGGTGTCTACCTCTTCGTGGATGGCACTCCTTCCCACTGGATAAACATGGGAACCTCGTACATAGACATGCCTTTCGTAGGGCAGATGAAGAGCTACGTTGAATTCTATCCTAATGAAGCCCCCGGGGTTTACTATTACACTGTATACGCGCAGTCCATGCTCGACCATTCGATAAAGGTCGGGGAGGACATAAAGCTCACGGTCCTCAGCCCTGACAAGATAAACCTGCTGGACAGCGATGTGTTGATTTCAAAGGACTCGATAGATGTCTCCATGACTATTGACTCCGAAGAAAAGGAGGAGATAACCGCAGAGTTCTCAGTAAGGGACAGCGAGGGCAACACCGCGGCCACCTACACAAAGACAGAGGAATTCCAGGGCGAGTCCGTGATTTCGCAGACGATACCACTGGATTCCATGCTGGCAGGTGACTATGTCATGACAGCTGAAATCAAGGGCACGGAGATAATGCTTACGGAACCTTTCACAGTCAAAGAGGTCCACAAGGTCGAGACAAGCGAAGAAGCGGACACGGAAAACCCGCTCTTCCAGGAGTACAGGATAAAGATAGAGAACGATGGAAACATAGCAGAGGAAGGCTACCAGGTGACTTCAGCGATACCGACCGGATTCGTGACATTCTCCCAGGAGCCGGACATCTGCGAGGACGGAGAGTGCCAGTGGTCGCTCTCCATTGACCCGAGCGAGGACCTGGAGATAGTATACAGGGTCGAGTACTGGCCCCTGATCGCGCAGGGACTTCTGATAGCAATACTCATCGGAGGATTCGTCGTGTTCGGATGGAACAGGATGAACGTGCCTTCCATAAGCAAGAGGGTAAGGACCTCCAAGGGAGGCGACTACACCACGATGATAGAGATAAGGAACGCAGGAAGGAAGATTACTGACGTCGTCGTGAGCGACTTCGTTTCCCCGCTGTTCGAGCTCGGCAAGGAGTTCGAGAGCGTCAAGCCTGCGATAAAGCACACCGAACAGGGAACGGAACTCTCATGGACGCTTCCTTCCATAGAACCCGGCGACCACAGGATAATACACTACAAGGTCAAGCCTGTCGTCAACGGGCACCTCAGGATACCCAAGGCCTCCATGAGGTACACGCTGGCCGGAAGCGGCAAGAAGGCAAAGATACACTCGAGGCAGTCCTTCCTTGCGGCATGAATAAAATAGCTTTTTAAGGTTTCCGCGACATATTCTATTAGGTCCCGAGGTAGCTCAGACTGGCTAGAGCGATCGGCTGTAGACGAGCACACCGTGATATATGCACGGTCTTATGAGTGTGTTTGTTGTGACGCAGTCGCTCGAAAGAGACCGATAGGCCGGGAGTTCAAATCTCCCTCTCGGG
>CAZGWZ010000108.1:0-3244 GCA_964529545.1 uncultured archaeon | reverse complement strand
AGCCAATCAAGATAGACGTGGTTAAGGTCGAGCCTGTTGACACTACAGGCGCCGGAGACTTCTATGCTGCAGGGTTCCTGTACGGACTCACGAGGGGCAAGAGCATTGAAACCTGCGGGAGGATAGGCTCTTTAATAGCGGCCAGGGTCGTGGGTCAGGTGGGTGCCAGGCCTCCTGCAGGCCTTAGATGCCTTCCTGCGCTGAAGGGGCTCATCTGAGCAGTTTTTGCATTACGGCATCCGTTTAAAAACCATGAAAATGTAGTATTCTGATTGTGATATCATGCCGGAAAACGGATATACAATGTGCGAGAGAAAGGTCAACTTCGAGTGCCAGCGCTGCGGCAGGTGCTGCACGGATTTCTTCGTGCCTATAGGCGAGTCCGACCTCATGCGGCTTCAGGGGAATGCAGGAGACATGAAAGGAAAGACAGTAACGGTGGATTCTGAGAATCCGATAACGGGTAACGAAGTTTCCAGTCCGTCACTGATACGGCCATGCCCGTTCTTCGACAAGGAGACGACCGACTGCCGCGTGTACGGCTTCCGTCCGAAGACGTGCATAATCTTCCCGTTTTTCGTAAAGAAGGAGAAGGGGAAGATGGCATACTTCCATAGCGTCATATGTCCCGGGATAGGGAAGGGGCCGAAAGTTGACCTCTTTCCGTTGCTTTCTGTCGTAAGGAAGCTTGAGAAGGACATAAGGAAACTGAAAGAGAAAAGTGCTCCCGCCGGGATTTGAACCCGGGTCCCCGGCTCGAGAGGCCGGTATCCTTGACCGGGCTAGACTACGGGAGCTTATCTATCTGAATTATTGGGACTGCTTATAAATAAAAAGGTTTGCAGTATCCGCATTATACTTATGCTGGTTTTCTGCGCGAATCGGGGAAGTAATATTAAAAAAGCTCCTCATTATATTTATTGCAAGCGAAGTGGGCCCGTGGCTTAGCTTGGTTAGAGTGCCCGACTGATAATCGGGAGGTCCTGAGTTCAAATCTCAGCGGGCCCATCAGATGCCCCAGTGGCTCAGTTGGTAGAGCGCGGCGTTGGTAACGCCGAGGTCACGAGTTCAAATCTCGTCTGGGGCTTACGGACGCTTGATATAGTTTTAGCTTCTACCGGGTCTTGATGCACGTTTGATTTTTATTAAGTATACAACGGCAAGTGCGAGCGCAAGCTGCGTCCGGTTCATCTGATAGTGTACCTTCATTATGTCATACCTGTAGTGGGGCACCGCCGAGAGGTGGTGCTTTATGAAGGGAAGTGCAGCTACGATACTGCAGAACTTAGTACTTCCGAAATAAACGTGCCAGTTCACTTCGGCCAATCCGTGGGCGTAGAGTGTCGGATAGTCCATCGTTCCTATCTGTTTGTTTTCAGCATCGAATATCTTCTTCTTTGCGACATCGACAGTGCCTGTAAGTTTGTCATTTGTGTAAACGCTGAATACACCCTTCTTGATATCCATCCTGATAGTGTCTTTCATGGACTTCGCTACTACTATGCCGTCAAGAGACCCTATCAGCGGGCCGAACGTGTATCTGGCCTCTGAGAACACGACCGGCTTATCCGTACCCTTGAAGAACAGGTCGAAATACGCACCGAACTCACCTTTCATCGTGATTGGCATGCTCCTTGTCTGTATAACTGCCCTTGGGGAGAATATGTCCTTTCTTGGCATGCCGTCTCTGGCTATCCTTCCTTCAATGATCTTTGTCAGTTCCGGCACGAATTTGCCTGTCTTGAATTTCTTTTTCCACTTATTCCTTTTCTTGAGTATCTTGAATGCCATGAAAACAGAGAATATCGTGCCGATGAAAAGGAATAAAATAACAATCGGGAGCATGTTTTCAATCATCGTAAGCGCGTTCAGCGCCTCTGGGTTGTCTGCATAGAGTATGGATTCCAGTTCACCTGCCATGAATACTAATTGTTAGCGGTTCAATATAATCATTGCGTTTATCGTCTGGGCTTTTGCCTCTGGAAAATTTCTGCGTTAATGACATCCCGTCTACTGTTCCGGATTCTTGATTGTCCACGGGGCGGTGCTGTCAGCCGCAAAATATAAGAAGTCCTCGAAGGGATTTCTTTTCATGGCCGGAATCATCCAGGGCTTTCCCTTCTCTATGTATTTTTCCAGCCAGTATCGTCCATTTTCAAACTTTATGTTGACAGCCTGACCCCTCATCCCATGCCACGGGAACTTCAATACTGAAGTTAGTTTTTTTAGACTGATAAAGTCCGGCATGGGAACCTGACGTGGCTTCGTCTTCCGCTTAATGAAAATAAAGAAAGCGTTCCCTTTCGGGAACAGCTTAAATCTATGCTATCTCGTAGACAGCGTTTATCGTTGCGGAGACGCTTATCTGGCCCGGTGTGACTTCGGTAGGGACGCCGCTTCCTGCGGAGTCCATAGCCGCTTCTTCAAGTGTGTAGCTCCTGACAGGAGAAGGCGAGTATGTGTATCCCTCACTTGCGCTCATGAGCCTCGTGACCTCGACGCCCAGTCCCTCTGCCAGCGCGCCTGCCTTCTCGTTGGCGTTGGCGCCGGCAGCCTCCAGTGCCTGAAGGCTCAGTGCCTGAAGCTTGCTTTCGGACAGGCCGAAGTATATGCCGTCGATGCTATTCGCTCCTCCTGAAATAGCAGCGTCTATCAGCTCTCCTGCTCTAGTGGTATCGGACATCTCGACCTTCATGGAGTGGACGGTCTTGTATCCCTTTTCGATGTAAGTCCTCGTCTCGTAGTTGTACTCCCTGTCCATGTATAGCGAGTAGCCGGTAGTCTCTATATCGTCGGCACTGATTCCCTTTGCAATCAGTGCTGACCTGACAGCGGCCGTCAGCTGAGCGTTCTCCTGCTGGGACACCTGTGCGCTGCTGTCGCTTGTAGTCACTGAGAACTGTATGGTCACCTTGTCGGGGCTCGAGGTTGCCGTTGCCGAGCCGCTGACAAAGAGCGTATTGTCTGTCACTTCTTCAGCCCAAGCGCTTCCAACAAAGGAGTCCATAAATGACGGGCTCACGCTCGTCTTCTGAACGCCTTCATATATTGCCTGCCTCTGGTCGTTTACCGCAACGAGAAGAGACAGCGTCACAACAACGAATACCGCTGCAAATGCTATGAATGCCTTTGTCGGTATCATGTTTTCACCTGCATATGTCTTTGCTTGCCTGCTTAAAAATAACGCACCCTTTTCTTAGGCGTTTCCCGAAGTAAGTGAGATGTTCTGAAACGGAATGTATGC
>CAZGWZ010000107.1:0-3245 GCA_964529545.1 uncultured archaeon | reverse complement strand
TGCTTAGAGATTGGTAGAGATATTAAAATACGATGTTTATACATAACTATTTTAATACCGTTACCAAGTCAAAATTATATGGCGGGAATATTCAAGGATAAGAAAGGTTACAAGAGATTCTCGGATAGCAAAAAGCTTGTCCACAAATGGGCAGCTGAAAAGAAGGTTGGAGGAAAGATATATCCCGGAAGGGTTGTTCATCATAGAGATGGAGATAAAAGCAATTTCACTCCTTCTAACCTACAAGTTATGAGCAGGAGTGAACATTCAAAGCTCCATGCTAAGAAAAAGAAGAGAAATTTCTGGTAACATATGGGAAATTTGACTTAAGCCCAGATTTCCCACATATGTGTTATTAAATAAGAAATAGATTATTAGCTTGAGGGTGAGGTAATAATTCAAGAAACCAACGAGATATATTTATAAGTATACTTACAACTATTTAGAATAATTTATCAGGTGCATATATGCTCGAATATGAAGTGAAGGTATTGGACGGTGTCGACGTATCCATAGAGAATGGTACCGTCACCATAAAGGGGCCCAAGGGAGAGCTCGAGAGGAGATTCTCCCATAAGAAGATAAAGCTTGCAAAGGAAGACGGCAAGATAACCATGAAGTCTGATGACGAGCGGAAGAAGGTCAAGGCCATGATGGGCACATGGAGGGCGCACATGAACAACATGATGACCGGCGTCACGAAGGGATGGTCATGCAGGATGAAGCTCGTCTACGCCCACTTCCCGGTCAAGCTGGAGCAGAAAGGCAGAACGCTTGTCATAAAGAACTTCCTTGGCGCAAGGGCTGACAGGAAGGCAGAGCTCACAGACGGCGTCGACATGAAGATAAACGGCGACGAGATAGAGATATCGGGCGTTGACAAGGAGAAGGTCGGGCAGAGTGCCGCCAACATAGAGTACTCGACGGTTGTGAAGGGATTCGACAAGAGGAATTTCCAGGACGGCATATACGTGACCCAGAAGACCGCTCCTGCAGAAGGTGGTTGAACATGGCAGAAGGCATACTTTCAAAGCTTCTCTCCATGAGAAGGAAGAAGAAGGCAAAAAAGCCTGATTTCAGGCGCCAGGAGGGATACAGGTACGACAGGCTGGGCGACTCCTGGAGAAGGCCGAGGGGAAGGCACTCCAAGCTCCGGAAGGGAGAGAAGCCCAAAGGCAAGAAGCCTTCCATAGGGTACTGCTCCCCGAAGGCTGTGAAGGGGCTGACGAAGAACGGCAAGCTACCTGTACATGTTTCCAGCATAAAGGACCTTGAAGGCATAGACCCGAAGAAGCACGCGGCCGTGATAAGGTCCGCTGTCGGGAAGAAGAAGAGGATGGAGATTGCGTCCGAGGCGGAGAAGAAGAAGATAGAACTGGTCAACGCCTACAGGTACAAGCTCCCCGCATCCAGGTGATGCGCCTCGAATCTGGGCGTTTGGTATGATATTCAGCGAAAACTGTCATGTATGCGGGACCAGGGGTAAAATCTGGAACAAGAGCCCCGAGGTATGGAAATGCCCAAAATGCCAGACAGTCTTCTCCAAGTTCGGCGTGATCCTTGAGAACGAGCCCGATTCCGAGGACTTCTGGAACTGATTTATTTCAGTAAAACACATTTTTCGAATGGGAAAGAGAGAGTTCGTATACTCGCTTCTGAAGAAGGTGCCAAAGGACAGGGTAACGACATACGGCGAGCTCGCAAGGGCATCTGGCACTCACCAGAGGGCGGTCGCTGCATACGTGAAGGCCAACAGGGACCCTGTGGGCATACAATGCTTTCGCGTGGTCCGGGAAAGCGGAGAGCTCGGCGGATACTCAGCGCCCGGAGGCGTGAGGAGAAAGGCAGAGCTTCTCAAGGAAAATGGAATCGTGGTAAAAGACGGTAAGGTCGATGGAAGGTTCATCCACAGGTTCTCTAAAGAAGCGTCACGCCGTGCTCCCTGAAGCTCTCGGCCACATGTTCCGGCCACACGCTCGCCTGCACCTCTCCTATGTGGGCCTTGTGCAGCAGGTACATGCATATCCTCGACTGGCCTATGCCGCCGCCGATTGAAAAGGGGATTCTCCCGTCAGCGACGCCCCTGTGGAACTCAAGGGACATCCTGTGTGAAAGCCCTGTCATTTCAAGCTGCCTCTTAAGGGACTCGGGGCCCACCCTGATGCCCATTGAAGACAGCTCGAGCGCAGCACCGCGGACGTCGTCCCACACGATTATGTCGCCGTTAAGGCCGAACCTGCCATCGGCAGTCGGAGTCGTCCAGTCATCGTAATCCGCTGCCCTCAGGTCGTGGGGCTCTCCTGATTCAAGCGGCTTTCCTATGCCTATAAGGAACACGGCGCCGTGCTTCCTGGCAATGACTTCCTCCCGCTCCCTGGGGGAAAGGCCCGGGTATGCCTTCTCCAGATCCTCCGTGTGTATGAACTTTATCTTCTCAGGCAGCCTCCTGCTCAGGGCAGGATAGCTCTTTGAGACCACGTCCTCGGTCTCCCTCATGGCATCGTATATCTTCTCGACCTCTGCAATGAGGAACTCAAGGGACCGGTCACCGTCGCCTATCACCTTCTCCCAGTCCCACTGGTCCACATAGACGCTGTGTATGGGGCTCACGGACTCGTCCTTTCTTATGGCATCCATGTCAGCATAGAGCCCTTCGCCCCTTGAGAATCCGTATTTTGAGAGCGCATGGCGCTTCCACTTGGCAAGGCTGTGCACGACCTCGACGCGCCTGTCGGTGAACTTCGTCTTGAATCCGACCGGCTCCTGCGTCCCGGCAAGGTCGTCCTGGAGGCCGCCGTCCACGAAGATGAAGCGCGGAGCGGAGACCCTCCTGAGCGAGAGCCTCCCTGCAAGCGCCTCCTGAAACGTCTTCTTTATGAGGTGGATGGCTTCCTCTGTCTCAAAGAAATCCAGGAGGCTCTTGTAGCCTTCCGGGAACTGCTCCGGTTTTGGTTCCTTTCTCATTTACATCACGACTTCTATAGAGAATGGAAGGACGCATTTAAAAATATATTCCAATAAAAATGAAAATATTTACAATATACGACAACATTTTTATATTTAATGGAACATATGTTTCATTATGGACGAAAAAGACAGAAAAATAATCGGGATGCTGAAAGAGGACAGCTCGCTCTCCAGCAGGCAGATATCCAGGAAGACGGGCATGCCCGTTACGACCATACACAACAGGCTGAAGAGATTGCGAAAAGACGGGCTTATAAGAAGGTACACCATCGAGCTGG
>CAZGWZ010000106.1:2897-3269 GCA_964529545.1 uncultured archaeon | reverse complement strand
CCGTAGCCGCCTTTCTCCTTTGGCAGCAGTCCCATGGCCTTGAACTTCCCGCCCAAGCCTATTATCTCGTATATCCTCGTGTCCTCTGGAGGCTTCTTGGACGCGAACTCGGTCTTGAACTTCCTTCCTATGTAACCGTCCTCGTTCATACATTATCTTTTGCGAAAAGACCATAAATATGGATGCGCAGATCGTGGAAACCTTTATAAAAGTGCACATTATCTACTTTTCCATGATTAATGACTGGTATGGAAACCTCAGGATTGACAATGTGGTGTATCTCGACCGGAATGAAGCCAAGGGCTCGGAAAGGTATAACGCAGAGGAGATGCTAGAGGCAGTGCATATGCTGGATAAGACGGGATTCTGCCC
>CAZGWZ010000106.1:0-2887 GCA_964529545.1 uncultured archaeon | reverse complement strand
AGAGATCGACGGCAGCAAGAGGAGCCTCGGAAACATAGCTGTATTAGACATCGGCGATAATGAGGATGACGCCAGAATCCTCATGGCTCCAGGGGACATCAGATTCAGAGATGTGAGGCATGTTGACGACCTCGTACTCATAACGAAGATCGATTTTACATCGTTATTCGGTGTCGTTGCTTACGTAAGGTCGCCGAATTATCACGCTCCCCCGCCGGAAACAACATTATACTACAATGCGCTAATACCAGGAAACGAGGACTGGATGGGCTACAGCGCAATGGTGAATGGCCAGAATCCTTGGATAATGGATGTCGGTGATGAGCTGAGCATGTTGCATAAAAACATAAAGACTAACAGGAACACGAGAGCATTTGGAAAGCCCGAGCTCTCGTGCGGAATAAACGACCAGGTATCAATCGATGGCGCGAGCAGGCGCCCGGAATCCGGTAGCACAGGCTTCTCTGTAATCGTACCAGAGAAGGACGGCGGCGTCTACTGTTACGGAAGTGGCCTCACACAAGCTTTAAAGATGGCAATCGGAATGGAAAGAGAAGCTATAGGGATGAAACTCAACCATGAGGCCGTATAACGACCTTTATGGACCTCCCTTCTGAGAACATCCTGAAGCCTTTCCCCGTTTCTGAAAGGCTCAGCCTGTCTGTTATCATGTCACTTACCTTGACCTTCCTATCGGCTATGAGTCTTAGAGCTTCTTTCAGGTCGGACATGTCAGCAGCGTAGGTCGTCCAGAGGGTTATCCCGTTCTTCCACATGTCCCATACCTTTATCGGCGTCTCCTCTTCGGGTTTCGTGGACGCATAGAAAAGAACATCACCGCCACGGTCAACACAATGCAGGGCCTGCTTCATCACAGGAGCGGCGCCAGCACAGACTATGACCTTGTCAGCAAGCCTTCCGCCGTTGAAGTCCTTCAACTTCCCAGGAACATCCTCCTTGGCATCCAGGACGAGGTCGGCACCGGCGCTCTTCGCTGCTTTCATCCTCTCACTGTTTATGTCGGTTGCTATCAGCGTCTTCACTCCCCTGGATTTAGCAAGCTTTATGTGAAGCAGCCCTGAGAGCCCCGAGCCTATGACCAGGACTGTGTGGCGTTTCTTCACGTTGACCCTGTTCTGTCCCCTGACCACGCAGGCGAGCGGCTCCACGAACGTGCCTTCGTCGAATGAGACCTTCGCCGGAAGCTTGAGCGTCCCGTTCTTGACGTTTATCTTAGGAATCCTGATGTATTCGGCGAATCCGCCTGGATGGAACTTCGTGGTCCGGAGAGTCTCGCACATTGTGGTGTTTCCGTCAGAGCAGTAGTTGCAGCTGTTGCAGGGGACGTGATGGGTGACGACTATGCGGTCGCCCTTCCTGAAGCCTTTGACACCCTTTCCTGATTCCTCTACTATTCCTGAAACCTCATGGCCGAGGACGAGCGGAGCCTTCTTTATCCTGTACCACTCCATTATGTCGCTTCCGCATATGCCGCTTGCCATGACCTTCATTAGAATCTCGCCGTCGGTTATCTTTGGCTTTTCGACTTCCTCAAGCCTGACGTCGCTGTTCCTGTAGTACATCGCAGCCTTCATCATGACCATACCAGTTTTATTGGAAAGAGTGAATAAATAATTATGAGACTATGCAGCGCATGCCTGCTCGGAGTGAACTGCCGTCACGACGGCGGCAACAAGAGTAACGAGAGGATAGTAGAGCTCTCCAGGAAAGAGGAACTCATTCCTGTATGCCCGGAGATGCTCGGAGGGCTTCCTTCCCCGAGGGAGGTCACCGAGAGAAGGGGCGCAAAGGCATTCACGAGATCAGGGAAGGACGTGACGGGGAATCTGAGGCAAGGGGCAAGCCGCGTTCTCCGGATAGCCAAGGAAAAAGGGATAAAAGAGGCTATACTTAAGCAGAGGAGCCCATCATGCGCAAGCGGGGAGCTGCACGACGGAACGTTCGCCGGGAAGCTAATTAAAGGAGACGGATTCACAACAGAGCTTCTCAGAAAGAATGGAATAATGGTAATCTCAGAAGAGGATTTATGATAAGCGTTTACATGCCGTGAAATGCGTCACGGCTTCTGAGCATGCCCGCCTTCAAGCTCCTTTATCCTCTTCTTCAGCTCTATCATCTTGAGTTCCCGGCCGATTGCCATCTTGTTGAACTGCTTGAGTTCCTCGTTCCTATTCTCGAGCTCCCGCGTCCTTTCCTTGACTTCCTCTATCATCATGTTTATACCCGCGGCCAGTGCGTCTATCTCGTCATTCCTGTCGCTTACCGGGGAAGATGCTTCGAGGTCTCCTTCCGCGGCCTTCTGCAGGACCTCCAGCAACAATTCTATCCTTTTCTTGACGTCTGCTGTCTCTGTCATTATAATTATCCCTTAAGCCATCTGCTGGCATCATCCTCAGACGAGAAAATCTTTGTAGGTATAGGTATCTTGTACCTCCTCAGGAAGAAAGAGCCTATTATCCGGGCGACGGGATTCTTGCATACGAAGGCTATCTTCACCGCAGGACCGGAGAAGCATTCGGAAGCAGCCTTCCTCGCGCCGAAAGGCGCCCCTTTCACGTCGGATATGTCTATGATGTTGTACTTGATGTTGCTGTTCTTGTTGGTGATTTCCTTGCCGGCCTTCGCAACTTCCTCTATGTCCAGCGCCCCTACCTGGCCTGATAGCCGGATGAACAGAATCTCACCCTCTGTCCACAGCTCTCCTTTGCTGGTCTTCAACACCTCGCCTGTTCTAGCTGACGACATCTTACAACAATAAAGAATTGTGAGAAGTGAAGATATAAAGTTTCAGCCTGAACGTGGCTCTTCCAGTTCCCTGATCCTCTTCTTGAGCTCGACCATCTTGAGCTCCCTTCCGACCGATATG
>CAZGWZ010000105.1:0-3450 GCA_964529545.1 uncultured archaeon | reverse complement strand
GTATTGAAAGCTGTTGAGGAAATCAAAAAGCACGGAGAGTGTAAACTTCTCAAGTTAAGAAAAACCACATTTGATGGTTTCAACCTTTCTGATAGTCAGGAGAAGATTCTAAAGTCTGCTATAAAACATGGCTACTACAACTGGCCGAAGAAAGTGACAATACAGGAACTTGCGGTTATTATGAGCCTAAACAAGGCTACAGTAGCAGAACATCTAAGAAAAGCCGAAATAAAGGTAATTAATCGGGAATTCGGCATATAATACCAAACATGTTTGGTATTATATTTAATAGATTTTCATTAACTTCTAGAGTATGGGAAATGAAAAAGTCCAGCTTTATGCAGAACCATCGCAAGAATTAATGGCACAAATCTACATGCAGGATCCGCTCACAAGGTTTTATCTTGGTGATGGGAATCATGTCGGAAGATATCTGGCAGGCGAGATCGAATTTGAAGAGTGCCTGAATATCGATTCGGAAACTAAAAGGGATATGCGTCCTATAACGAGAGAGATGCTTGACAGCTATGTTGTCAAGACGCACATGAAACTGTATAACGCAGACAACCTTGAAGATGCATACAGGATAAGGATGGAAAGGATAAAAACTGTCAATAAAGGTATGGCAGAAGATTACAGAAATACTTTATCCAAAGTCGTGGCTACAGGCGGAAGGGGTGAACTATCACACAAGCAATTGAAAAGAATGGAAAGGTTTTGTAGAATGGTAGAACTCTGAGTATTGTTCATTTGTCACTATTTGAAATCTGTCTAATATTTAAGTACCGGCTAAGGCAACTTTATATTATATGTCGAAATTTGGACTTGTCCTCTCAGCCGCCTTCTTTTTGGCCGTATTCATGAGCGCCGGAGCCCAGGCAACAAACATCTGTGACCTTATGAATATCCCGTATTTCCCTACCGTCAACAGGAGCATGATACTCATTATACCAACAGACGAAGTGAACCAGAGGCTTGCTTCTCTTGGCGAGCCTCTCAAGATATCTTGGGATGTGCGGTACAACAAAGACCACGATTATGCTTACCAGCTCGTCCATGATTATGCCTGGGGCAGCATGCAAAGGTACAACGACTGCTACATATGCGAGTTCTCAGGCGACAGGGGCGACTTCGACGGAGACTGCGGGCCGGTGCCCATCACGGAGCCCGGCGTGTATGACGTAACCTTCTACGCGAACAGCTTCAGCAAGATGGTGGAGTTCAACAGGAGCCTGGAAGTGAGGGCAATAGACTCCATCGGGGCTCTCGAGATGATAATGACGGTTGACGACGACGTCGTTCACGTCACTGCTGACGTTCCGGTGACCACCAATCAGATATGGATTAACGTTTATGACAAGGCCACGGGAGACACGATCCCCGGATACGAGTACAGGAGCCTCAACAGCACGTCGGTCGCCGGAAGGTACATGCTCGACATAGTAGGGCTGGAGCCGGGTGATTATTATGCATCTCTCGGATTCAGGACGACCTACCCCAAGACCGGCGGCACCCTGATGGAATTCAGGATAGAGGAGAGCCAGGTAGAGGTAGAGGTCAATACAGAGAAGGCCGACTACTGGATAGGCGAGAAGGTCATAATAAGCGGCAAGACGAAGTACGGCAGCGTTTCAGGAAGCGTCTCCATGCCGGGAGGGAACAAGATATCATTACCAAAGAAGACCGTGACGGACGGTGAGTACAGCTACGAGTTTGACCTTCTCAACTCCTACTCCACGGGGAATTACACTATAACGATAGACGCGGGCGAGCTGGCAACGGCCCAGAAGGGCATAAACGTGGCAAGGCTCTTCAGGGTGGGAAAGACATCTCTCACTTTCGATTTCCAGGACAGCACGACGGAGATAGTGGAGAACATTACCGTGTTCAACGAGGTTAACGAGAGCGTGACGCTTTCAGCGACCACAGAGGGTGTGACAGGATTCGCCGTCCCGGTCCTCGCAAAGAACATACTTGGATCAAAGTCGACCACTACCCTCACGGTCACGGGAAAGCCACAGGGGCTCACTGGGGAGAAGACTGGAATCATATACGTCTCTTCGGTGGATGAGGGAGTCTCAATACCGATAGAGGTGACACTCACCAAGGAAGAGGAGACCCCTAAGTGCCAGACCGAGTGCGACACGGGCGCCCTCAGCGTGCTCCCCGTTATGGTCAAGTTCTCCGACTGCGTAGAGGGCGAGGTCCTCAATGAGACCTTGACGATAAAGAATCTCGGAGACGAGGTGATAAACTCGTTTGAGCACAAGCCGAGCGGCCTGGACGTGGAGGACGCGGAGTTTCCTGATTCCCTGGACCCGGGTTCGGAGGGGAGCCTTGTATTGTCGATAAATGCCGAGAGGGGCTTTGATACAGGTTCCATTGAAATCAGCGGAGGCGGGAGCAAGGTCAAGGTGTACGTGAGCATGAATTGCATAGAGGACGTGTCAGACGATGTCTACACCCTCGCAGACGATGTGGACGCCCTAAAGGCTGACTATAGCGAAGCAGGCTTTGGCGATGATTCGATATACAACATCTTCTACTTCCTGGATATGGACGTGAAGAGCGCCCAGGACAGCCTCGATTTGGATGAGTACGACTCTGCGAAGGTTAGCTACGCTAGCGCCCTCGCGAGTTATGAAGCGCTGGACGGCCTTCTTACCGGCATAGAGGGCGGTGACATATCCGCCGGAGGCGACTGCGGATGGGCCACCGGGACTATAATAATCCTTGTGATCGCGCTGGTCGCGGTCTTAGGCTTCTTCGTGTACGATAAGTTCGGATCGAAGCTCTTTTCGAAATCCGGAGACTCGGGCCAGCCCGGGGAATCAGGAGAAGAGAGCTACGAAGAGGAGCTCTACTGAGCATCCCCCTGATGAATCTCCTGTGTTAAGTTTTTATTAGATCGACCGTAACATTCTTTATGATTTGCAGGAGATGCAGAAAGGAGCTTGAGGACGACTGGTCGTTCTGCCCTAAGTGCGGCGCGAGGAAGGGAGGAGACCCGGCAGAGATAATGGGAAGGGACTTCTTCAGTCAGGTGCTCGAGAGCTTCAAGAGCTCCATGGGTGGGCAGAACCTCAATGAGGCGCTTTCAAAGGCATCCAGCCCGTCTGCTCCATCTTCTGGCCCCGGAAGGCCCTCAGGTCCCATAAAGGTCAAGATAACGGCAAAGCGCGTCGGCCCGTCTTCCCGCAGGAGTTCGCCGGCCCCGAGGATATTGGACGGTGCAGGCAGGCCTCACGGCAGTGCGTCGGTCTCCCGTCTGAAGGAGCCCAACGTTACAAGGGAGCCCGAGTCTGAAGTAAAGTCTGATGGCGCCGGAAGATTTTACGAGATAGCCATTCCCGGTGTCAGGAACGAAGAGGACGTCTTCATAAAGGAGCTTCCGTCATCGGTAGAGGTGAAGGCCGTGGCAGGAGACCTCCTCTATTTCACGATACTCAA
>CAZGWZ010000104.1:402-3461 GCA_964529545.1 uncultured archaeon | reverse complement strand
AGTAAAATACGGGTGGCGAGTTGTTCTAACGTACCAATTTACATATTTATTTCCTGTTCTAGCATCGATTTTTGACATTCTTTTACATAAAGAAACTTTGAAATATCTAGAAAGGAATTCATGTTTGAACTTCATATACCCTTCATTATTGCTTCCTTCTGCATATCTTGCATTTATTTCGCCTTGTTCTATAGAACCGTCTCCTAAGAGACTTCCCACCATAAACTCATTCAATTCGCTATCCGGTATTTTTCCGTTATAATTTCCGATTCTTTGAAGCAGAGAAAATGAGTTGGATTGTCCGATTTTTTTCTTTGCTTCCTCAGAATGATGTTTTCCATAAAACGGGTTTCTTTCACCCGTAACAGATTTAGAAATTTGAGGGCACCTTTTCCCTTTATTCCACACCACTTTTTTACCTTCTCCGTAAAGCGCTCTTAAAGTTGCAGAGCCACGCAGTCCATAAAGTCTGACCCGCTCGTCAGAATCTTTGGTCAATCCCTTGTTCCATGGTATCATACCCTTTGAAAATTTTCCCTTCCTGTCTCTTTTCATTTATACCACTAAATCTTTTTTTCTAACAAGGAGTAGATTGCTTCCTAAATCTTAACTCGTCCTCTAGTGTGTATTCGGTCTTTGATATGAGCTCTTTCATCCGATCAGGCTCCTGCCGTTCATGTCGTTAGGTGTGTCTATTCCGAGGAGCGAGAGTACAGTCGGCGCGATGTCTGTTATATCCGGGTTCTCTTTTTCTATCCTGAAGCTTGTGAACAGCACGGCGGGGACGTGGCTCCTGTCCATCAGATGGTCGCCTATCCATTCGCCTTCGTTATCCGTTATCGTTTTACCCGACAGACCCCCAACGGCGCTCTGCCATGACATCCTGTAGCCGTCATTGAAGCCGATTATTATGTCGGGCGCGTCTACGACGTAATCACCTGTGTAGATATCCTCCCTCCTGTAAGCATTTGTCACGACATTCTTTCCGGTCGAGTTGTCCTTGAACTCGTGAAGCTTTCCTATTATCTCTGATACGAGTCCGTACCTTCCGCTTTCTTCTACAGTACCATTACCTTCTCTTCCCCTGAGGTTTATGTAGATGCTGGAGAATCCGAGGGAATACGCCCTCGTCCTGTTCCAGTCAACGTACTTGAAGAGACCTCCGTCGTCTCCTTCCTCCGGCTCCTTTTTGAGGACCATGTAGCCGTTGTCGACAAGCCAGTCGTTCATGCCCACGGACCTTCTGAATGAAGTGAAGCCATGATCCGAGAACACGATTATCTTCGCATCTCCTGCCTTTTCCATGAGTTCTCCCATGAATCTGTCCTTGCCAATGTAGTAGTCCTCGACCTCCTTTGCCCTGTTAGGCCATTCCTTCCAGAAAAGGTGCTGCATGCGGTCTCCGGAATCGAAGGCGAATGCCAGCACACCCTCCTTGAAATCCTCAAACTCCGCCCAGAACATTTTCTCCCTCTCCCCTTCTATATCATTGAATTGCGACATGAAGACATCCTTTCCCACCCTTCCCTCGGTGACAGCCTTTGTGTCCTCCGGCATTCCCATCGTGTAGAAGAGTCCTATCTTCTCCGAAAGGCCTGCCGCGTATCCTGGGGGGTATGATATGTCAAACACGGGATTCTCAGGGTCTATCTGTAGAGACGTCATGTACATCTCGAACCCTCCGACTGCCCTTATCAGGTAGACCTTGAATATAGCGCTTACGTCCCTCAGCGCGTCTATCCTGAACTTGGTCCTGACCCAGCCGCTCCAGCCGCCTTCCCTGACAGGATAATCCTTCCCTTGGACGTTTATGACCGCATCCTTCCCCGAAACCTTTATTTCCATCGGAACTTCCGCCTCCTTCACAGACGACCCGCTCCTCACGTTAGGGCCATATACAACTGTCGATATTACACCGTCATTTGCTTCGACCTGTACGACATTCCCAACATCGCCTTGCTTTACTTCTACCGGTCTTGATGTGTAGAATGAGTAGCTGTTGAGGTATCCCTTTATGTCGACAACTCCGAGTCCGGAGAGCATTCTGCCATTCACGTCATCCGGCGGGAACGTGACAGGCCACTTTATGACACTAACCTTCACGCCCTCATCGCTTGCTATATCCCAAAAGGTATCGCTTCTGAGAGCGCTCTCATAGCTTGTTCCAAGGATGCCGCTCTTCTGGTTCGCGAGCTTGAGCACAGGGACGTAGGTCTTCTCGTCCCTTCCGACGAAGTCGAATATGCCATAACCGCCTGGGTTCTTCCCGGTGGCAGCCGCGCTCCAGGCGACGGGGGTCTCCGGAGGTATCGTTGACAACAGCCTCGAATAACCGCCTTCCTCTGAGAGCTTCCTAAAGTTCTCGAGCTTGCCTTCCTTCATCATTTTCTCGACGAGCCTCGGCTCCATCGCGTCTATACCTAATACGATAATCTTCTCCTTTCCTTTGGACATGTCGACACCATACCCGGGCAAGAAAACAGCAAGCCCCACGATTGTTATAATGGCCGCAAGCAAAATAAATCTAACACTCCTCCGTCTGAGCGGCGTTTTCTTTGCCTTCCGCTTGAGCTTCTTCAGGAGCCTCCTCCCAGGTCTGAAAAGGTATGTCGTAAAGAAAGCGGCAACCGCTGCTATGACAGCAATCATGAAGCCGCCGGCTGAAGTGAAGACCACACCCGCGGTCCCTGGGTCTATGTAATTCCTCGGCGGCTCTGTTCCCGAACCCATACTAACATATTTCCAAGTTGAAATAAAAACAGATATATTAGTCACGTAAACGAATGAAATAAATGTGCAGAACAATGTCAAATGCTAAAAACGTTCCTGCAGATGCGGGATTTCTTGAAAGAAAGTTGGGACCTCTGGGACCATTAATTTTCAGCGTGGTATGCACTCTCGCTGTCGTACTCTTCGTCTGGCTCATGTCGGCCATGGTATCATTCTTCTACGTATACGAGGTTGACGCTCTCAAGGACTTCGTCATAGAGAGCATACCATATATCTCGCTTTTCGTGCTGTTCATGTCATATACATCCTATGCATCCAAGATAAACAGG
>CAZGWZ010000104.1:0-392 GCA_964529545.1 uncultured archaeon | reverse complement strand
CCGTCCTGGCGCCGCCTGCCATGATAGCTGCAAGCGTCTTCATATTCATGTGGCTAATAACAGGTTCTCTTATGCTAATACCTATCATGTCGGAGGGAGTCTTTGGGACTTACATGGCTTTTGCCAAGGATGTCACTTTCATGGTGACATTGCTGGTGCTTGTGGTCGGATATATGGCAGTCCTTGCAATGGGACTGAGGCGTGAGTCGTTCTTTGACATTGAAGAAGAGCAGGCATCCGTTCCCGTAGGCATGCCTGCCGTCAAGGAAAAGTCGTTAGACGAGCAACTAAAAGAAGCGAAGTTGACCATGAGACAGGCCGAGAAGCGGTACCTCAGCACACAGATAAACAGGGAAACCTTTGAGAAGATTGCAGCAGAGTACCAGCAGAGG
>CAZGWZ010000103.1:0-3536 GCA_964529545.1 uncultured archaeon | reverse complement strand
TATGACGAGCTCTTCGTTGAGCTTCTCCCCGCCGACCTTCGTGACGTTTGCAGTCTCTGCAGCGAATCCGGAGAAGTGTTCCTTCTCCTTCTCTATGAAGCTCTCCGGTATGAGCATGGGAAAGTAGCAGTTCTTGATACCCTTCTCCTTGAGGAGCGTGTCGTAGCACCTTTTCATGCTCTCCCAGAGGGCGTAGCCCCACGGAAGTATGACGTCGAAGCCCTTTATCGGCGTCCTCTGGTCCTTGAACTCCCCCTTCCTCACTACCTCGAGGTACCACTTGCTGAAGTCCTCCTTCCTCGTGACAGTGACGCCTAGATTGTCCCGCTCGCCTGCTTTCCTGTCTGCCATAACCATTACTTGATTTTCCTTTATTTAATATATTTCCTGAGCATTCCCGAGGGCATGAACGTGGTCCCGAAGTAATCGCCATCGAGCGTCCTCTGCATCCTCATGTCGCCGTAGTCGCAGTGCTTGTAATCTATTATCGACCCAAGCTTGCCTTTCATCGCCATGCATTTCGGCTTCATGCCCCCTCTTCCGTACACACCCATACCGTTCGTGTTCTGCAGGAGTTTACCGCCTATCCTGTCGGAGTACACGAAATCGACCTTCTCTGCGTCGGGATGCGCTTCCGGATTCTTGTCGAACATGGTGTTCCCCGACAGTATGAAGAGCGCATCCGCATCCACGAAGTTATGCACCTGGGATGAGAGCGTGTCGTTGTCGCGGTACTTGTACTTCAGGTACTTGTAGCTCTTTCCGCCGTTGTCGTTTATTATGGGGACCGTGACCTTGAGACCCAGGTCATCGTGCACTTCGTGGTCTATGCCGTAGAAGTTCTTCAGCGTCTTGTCGAACTTCTTTATGTCGTCTCTTGCGATTAGGAACTGCGCCACGCCTATCCTTCCGTTGCTGCATTCAGCGAAGCATTCCCTGTAGAGCTCTACGAGCTTCGACTGTCCCACGTTCTCGAAGTGCTGTATGTAGCTGTAGTATCTGTCCTCGTTTCCGCTGAACTTGTCACGGAATGCCTTCCTGTCGGTTATCCCCTCTTCTATCATACCTAGGAATGAAGCGCCGCTTGATACGAAATAGAAGTCTATTCCCCTGTCTATTATGCCTATGGCGTCATTGCATATCTGGTATACCTTGTCCTTGTCTAGGTGGCCGTTGCCGTCCTGGACAAGCACACTCGTTCCGGTCTTGGCGACTAGAGTCTTGACTGAAGAAAAAGCCTTACTAACCGCTTCCTGCCATTCTGAGCCTAGGAACGCATTCACCCTTCATGTAATGTCACCTTGTACATTATTGACGGCTCATATTTTTAAATGCGGCAGTGCATCTTGCCGCAGGCGTGCCCTTTCCGCTAACGCTTTTTAAGCATGCCGGTAAAAATTAAACCGTATGGGCGACCTTAGGCAGAGCATATTGAAGCAGCAGATGCAGGCTGAGCTTGAGGAGGCCAGGAAGCTCGAGGCCAAGGGCAATGCAAAGGAGGCCGGCTCCCATTACGTCAGGGCGGGCGCTCTTGCAAGGAAGATAGCATACAATTCCCCGAGGGAGGACTCAGAGGAGTTCTTCCACAATGCCGGGCAGTTCGAGTCATTCGGTAACATCATAAGCACCAAGCAGGCAAGTGATGTAAGGCAGTCACCTGACCTCGCTGACCAGCTCATAGTCACCCAGAAGCCATCCACTTCATGGGACGACATAGGCGGCCTCGAGGAAGCGAAGAGCACACTCAAGGAGGCCATAATAATGCCTTTCATAGGAGGAAGGCCGGATTTTGTAAAGGTGACCAGGTCCATACTGCTCTACGGGCCGCCCGGCACGGGAAAGACCCTTCTTGCGAAGGCCAGCAGCAACACTCTGAGCGCCACGTTCTTCGAGGCCAAGGCGTCCGGCATGCTCTCCAAGTACTTCGGTGAGTCCAGCAAGATAATATCGTCTCTGTTTGCGAAGGCGGAGAAGATGCAGCCGAGCCTCGTGTTCATGGACGAGATAGACTCCGTCGCCTCGAACAGGGGAAGGGACATAGACGATGCGAGCAGGAGGGTGCTCGGCCAGCTCCTGGAGGAGATGGAGGGGTTCAGCAGGAGCAACGACAAGGTCATATTCATAGGGGCGACGAACAAGCCGTGGGACCTGGACGACGCGCTCATAAGCAGGTTCCAAAGGAAAGTCTACGTCCCGCTTCCAGACAGGGAGTCCAGACAGTCCATATTCGGGATACACCTCAAGGGCGCAGAGCTTGGAAACGTCACGGTAAACGACCTAGTCTCAAGGAGCGAGGGATACTCCGGCAGGGACATAGCAAGCCTGTGCCAGGCCGCTATAAACATGATGGTCAGAGAGATGAACCCAGGGCTCCACGACATGGACGCCAAGACGCTGGAGGTCTACACTCTCAAGACGAGGGAGCTCTCGAAAGCGGACTTCGACGCTGCGTTCGAGAAGGTCAAGCCGTCGTCTGACGAGAAGTCTCTTTCGAAGTACTCCGAATGGGAGAGGGAGTTCGGATGACATGTCTTCTCTTTCTGAGATAGAAAAGCGTCTCAGCGCAATAGAAGAGCGTAACAGACGCGTCGAGACGGATAAGGCATGGGAGACTAGCCGGACTAGAAGGATTCTCATATCAACCTTCACATACCTATCAGTTGCCATGTACTTCTATGCGATAGGCGTCCCTTATCCATTCCTGAATGCAGTAGTGCCGACTGTGGCATTCCTGCTTTCTACTCTGTCACTTCCGTTTCTGAAGAGACAATGGATGAAAAACAAAAATAAGAGAAAAAAGTAATCTCTTATGTTTAATGCTTCATTTTGATGGTTTCGAAGCCTGGTTGTAAACGGCCTTCAGTGCGACGACAAGCGCCGCCGGAGCGACGAATGCCGAGACGTTGAGTACCATCTGGAGAAGGAACTCACCGATCACAGGTATGACGTTGAGCTTTGCTGTCCCTATCAGCACAACCGCGATTGCGGCTATGAGGAAATCGTTCATTTCCTTCTCGCTTATGTTCAGGAACCCGACCACGAGGCCGAGTATCACGAGCGCGAGAGTGACAAGACCTGCTGATGCTGCGTCGAGCGCCCCTGATGCGAGACCAGCGACGACTGCGATCAGAACGCCTAGAATGAAGGCCCATCCGCCGATTTTTTCAATGGGTATCATTTTACCACTACTTAATAATTGTCAGAGCTTCCCTATATAAGCTTTCGGTAGGTATAAGCGGCATCATGCTGGGCATCTGCGCCTTCTGATGGGTGATAACGCCACCGTTATTATGTAGATGAATATGGTGTAGAATACGACAATCGCCACCAGCCTTGAGACAATGTCCATGGTCTCTATCACGGCCCCCAGGAATATGAAGAACGTCGCGAGGCCTATGAACTTGGTCGCGTCATTCATGACACCCAGCAGTACTTCCTTCTTGTGCCCTCTTATTATTGCGACCGAGACGAGGCTTCCCGATAGCCCCGCTATTATGTAGCCCGCGATCTCGGGTATGCCGTGGGGAAGGAAGGGT
>CAZGWZ010000102.1:0-3595 GCA_964529545.1 uncultured archaeon | reverse complement strand
CTGGATGTGAAGCAGGTCAGTTCCGGCAGTCCTGAGATTGACCTTTGGTGCAAGACCGGGAAGGGAGAGACGGTCCTTGTCAAGGACAGGTCCTTCAGGCCTTACTTCTACCTGGAACATGACCAGAAGCTGTCCGAGAAGGAGATTCACGAGCTGGCCGGCAAGATATACGAGCTCAAGATAGAGGGCAGCAGCCCTCTTAAGGTCGAGCCCGCGGAGAAGAAGCTCTTCGGCAAGGTTAAGAAGCTCCTGAAGGTGACACTCGGGAAGCCTTCAGACGTCGCGGCCTTCAGGGACCATCTCAAGGAATGGAAGGAGATAAAGGCCAAGTACGAGCACGGCATAACGTTCTACAGGAGATACATGGTGGAGAAGGGGATATTCCCCCTTACATGGGCCGAGGTCAGCGGGAGTAGCTCCACCGGGGAGAATTACGCAACGATCGAGGCAGAGGGCATAAAGGTCCTGGAGGACGACAGCTACCCAAGGCTGAGCATCCTCGCATTCGACATAGAGCTTGTAGAGGAGGACGAGGAGAGGATAATAATGGTCTCGGTCAAGGACAACCGGGGCTTCAGGAAGGTTATAAGCTACAAGAAGGCGGACGTCGACTTCCTGGAGGTCGTCAAGGACGAGAAGGCGCTCATAGAAAGGCTCTCAGAGGTGGTCCGCGGAAGGGACCCCGACATAATGGTAACGTACAACGGCGACAGGTTCGACTTCCGCCACCTGTCTGACAGGGCCAAGAGGCACGGCATAAGCCTTCCCATGGGAAGGTCCGGAAAGGACGTCTCATTCAAGAAGAGGGGAAGGCTCTATGCAGCATTCGTCGAAGGGAGGGTGCACGTGGACCTGTTCGACTTCGTAGACAACATCATGGGAGACAGCCTCGCATCAGAATCGATGAGCCTCGACAGCGTGTCAAGGGAGCTTCTCGGGAAAGGCAAGAAGAAGATGGACTGGGACGACCTGCAGAAGGCATGGGAGGAGAGCAAGGGCCTGGAGAGGGTGGTCAAGTACTGCATGAACGACTCGGAACTCACGCTCTCGCTTGCAAAGGCGCTCCTTCCCCAGATATTCGAGCTCGGAAGGATCACGGGCCAGACGGTCTTCGACACGTCCAGGATGACGTATTCGCAGCTCGTGGAGTGGCTACTCATAAGGAAGTCGAGGAAGACCGAGGAGCTCATACCTAACCGCCCGAAGTACGATGAGATACAGATACGGAGGAGGGCCGCCCCGTACACCGGAGGGTACGTCTACCCGCCGAAGGAGGGCATACACAAGAACCTAGCGCTGCTCGACTTCGCGTCGCTGTACCCGAGCATAACGATGACCCACAACATCTCACCCGAGACGCTTTACTGCCAGTGCGTCGGGGGCGACAAGAGCGGCGGCGTGCACAAGGTGCCGGAGTCAGACTATTACTACTGCAAGTCCCACCCCGGATTCGTCTCCGAAACCGTGAGGGAGCTCGTGGAGAAGAGGAGGAGGATAAAGGCCGAGATGAGGAACATTGAGAGCGGCACGGAAGAGTACAGGATGCTCGACAACAGGCAATACGCCCTGAAGATACTCGCCAACGCAAGCTACGGCTACTACGGCTATGCAGGCTCCAGGTGGTACTCGAGGGTTTGCGCCCAGAGCATAACCGCATGGGGAAGGTATTACATACAGAGGGTCATAAGGAAGGCCGAGAAGGAGGGCTACGAGGTAATATACGGGGACACGGATTCGCTCTTCCTGAAGGTCAAAAAGAAGAAGGACGCGCTGGAATTCCTTGAGGCGGTGAACCGCTCGCTCCCGGGAGCCATGGAGCTCGAGCTCCAGGGCATATACAAGGCAGGGCTGTTCGTTCCCGCGAAGACCGGGCTCACCGCGAAGAAGAGGTACGCACTGATAGACGACGAGGGCGAGATAACCGTGCGCGGCCTGGAGATAGTCAGGAGGGACTGGTCGCTTGCGGCACGCGAGGCCCAGGAGAAGGTGCTCTTCGCAATCCTTCGCGACGACTCTCCAGAGGACGCCATAATGATAGCATCAAGGACCATCGAGAGGGTCCAGAAGGGCAGGATGCCTATGGACAAGATGGTAATAAGGACGAGCCTCACGCGGCCCATAAAATCATACGAGCAGATAGGCCCGCACGTCGTGGCGGCGAGGAAGGCCAAGTCGAGGGGAAGGCCGATCGCCCAGGGCTCGCTCATCTCATACGTGATAACGAAGGGGAGCGGGTCGATATCCGAGAGGGCGGAGCCGGTGGAGGATGCCGAGAACTACGACCCCGACTACTACGTCAACAACCAGGTACTTCCTGCGGTGATGCGCGTGCTCTCGGCTCTCGGCTACACTGAGGAGGACGTCCTCTCCGAGGGTGACGTCCAGTACTCGCTCGACAGGTTCGTCAGGAAGTCGAGAGGCGCGAAGCTTCGTAACGGCCTGAAGAGGATCGGCGGCAGGTAGCTTCCGCTTTTTTTAAATATCTACAAAACAATAATATAGAACATGAGCAGATTCATCGTGCCGATAGTGCTCGTGTTCGTTCTTCTTATTTCCGGATGTACCACACTCGATCCCACTACCCTTGCTAAGGCTACTCCGGCAGTGAGCAAGTTCCTCGAGGATTATCCGAATGCCGAGGTGAAGGTAACGCATTATACGCCAGATGAGTCCGAGGCCATAATAGACACGATATGGTCAGACTGCGAAAAGGAAACGGTGAAACCTAAGGAATACTACAAGGTCAGCATAACAGACGAGGAGAGCGATCTGGAAGTGGTGGCCTGGATTGATGTTGAAAAGGGCATCGTAGAATGTGCGGCCAAGAAGGGAAGCTCTGATGAAGAACCGAATGTCCCTGAGTACCATGAATGTGAGCGAGATGAGAGGAGGCTCGCATGCACAAGGGAATACGATCCGGTCTGTGCAAAGCTCGATGAAGAACCACTGAAATGGAAGTCCTACGGGAATCCGTGCGTCGCATGTTCTGACGTGAATGTCCTCGGATGGAAGAAGGGATTGTGCGAGGAGACATGCAACCCGGAATACAAGGTTAAGTGTTATGACGGTCATCTTTACTGGTTCGATTCATGCGGGAACATAGGCAATAGGCATACGTACTGCAAGAACGGTTGTGAGGATGATGCTTGCATAGGAGAAAGGTGCAGAAACAAATATCAGGCAAAATGTTATGACGGTCATCTTTACTGGTTCGACTCATGCGGGAACATGCAGGAGAAGAAGGAGTACTGTGAGAACGGGTGCAGTGGTGGGGTGTGTTTAACATCATCCGAATGCGATAAGAACGACGTATGTGAGCAGGGTGAAGACATTTCGTGCAGTGATTGTGCATTCGCCCCGGGATGGTCGTGCGACCATGATGATGTCTGTGAGTCGGGAGAGCCTAATAGGGAGTGTGACGACTGTAACTTCGCTTCTGGGTGGTCATGCAACCATAACAACGTCTGTGAGTCGGGAGAGCCTAATAGGGAGTGTGACGACTGTAACTTCGCTTCTGGGTGGTCATGCAACCATAACAACGTCTGTGAGTCGGGAGAGCCTAATAGGGAGTGTGACGACTGTAACTTCGCTTCTG
>CAZGWZ010000101.1:0-3633 GCA_964529545.1 uncultured archaeon | reverse complement strand
GTATGCGCGCCAGAGTCCGGGTACGACGCGAGTGCAGACGGTTCAATCTGCTACTGCAAGAAAGAGATAGACCCTGATAGGAAAATATACAGCTACTGCGAGAACTGGGTGGAGAACGTGCCAAAGGTAATGGACATAATAAAGAGCTATTGATGGCATGTAATGAGAAGTTATTTTTTAATGCGCGTGAGCAAAATTAACTATGGCAAAGCTGAAGGGCCAAGAAACATCCGCCTACCTGTGGGTTATGATACAGGGCATTCTCATTCTCATTGTAGGCATCACGATTATCATGCTACTTCCCAGATTCTTCAGCGATTGATGGAGGAAATCGGTAAAAACAATCGTCATGGTTTTATCGCGCCCGCTGATATTAATCTTTATTATATTTCCCGGGCAATTATAATGCATGGCAAAGGCTGCCGTTCCAGCTACTATGAAGCTCGTGCTCGCTATAATCCTATCACTCTTCACTCTAACAGTATTCGCGTCCAGGGTCGAGAGAGTAACGAATCCGTGCTGGGTCCGTACACTGGAGGGAATGGAACCCCTTGACGGCATGATTGACAGGGACCCCTTCCTGTATATGGACCCCGACTGCTTTGGCAGGGTTGGGATAACCTCGAGCATGAAGATGTGCAGTTTTTTTTGCAACAGCTACTATTCGGTAGGCGATACCGAGGACTGCCTGAAGAACTGTGATTCTGTAAGGGATGGCAAGACCATGATAATTCTCATACCTGGGGAAGTAGGATTCTTTGGAAAAGCGGGCGGGACGTTTAACGATCCCAAGTGGCTCTTGGATGCCAAACCCAAGGTCTATAACATCCTTGGCTGCAAGCTGAATGATGTCGTGCTGGACGATGAAGCCTCCAGAAGGTGCTTGGTAATAGGCAGCGGAGAGGATATCGCATGGCAGTGCATGCCTCTCAGTGACTACGATCTGAAATCCTTCAGGGTGACCAACGTGCGTTCGGCCGACGGCAAGGCTTGCACCATAACAATCAGCGAATGAGATGAAGTGTAGTATCGTTTGAGGTCGATGATAAATGGAGCAGGATGAGATGATGGCCATAGGCTTCTCTATAATAGTCGTCATGATTTTCCTATATGGTTTCGCACGTCTCGTGGAACCTATGGCGGACAAGGAGATTCTGGTATTGGACGACCGGATATCCCTATACGTGGATACCATGAGCTCCATGGAATCAGGAAGAGCGATGATTAATGTTGACGGCACGCTCGTGGACGAGGTAAGCGTGAGGTACGAGACAGAGGGCAAGAAATCCAACTATGAGATACCATCCAACGGCTGGTATGTGGTTGTTGCGTTCAAGGCCATGCCCTATTCCAACAGGAGGATTGTTACAGCGAGCAGGATAGACGTCTACAGTTACAATGAAGGTGTGCCCGTCACATTGGCGTCCCCGAGCAAAGTATGTGTAGTAAAGGAAAGTGACGAAAAGTATGCTGAGGTGAGGGCATGCTGAAGGGGCAGCTCTCCGTTCCAACGGAGTTCACGATCGGAAGCATGATATATATGATAATAATAATCCTGATATCATCGCTTATTGTAGCACCTCTTTTCTATGTCTCATGGGAAGCCGGCACTTCTGAGGTCAGGCTCAATGTTTTCGAGTATGCGAATCTTGCAAGGCAGCGACTCACCGAGGTCCTTGGAAACGGAGAAGGCGACATATGGTTTCCTACCATGCAAAGCAATGTAGCTCTTGGGACGTCACAGCTTGGGATTGCAAGAAATGTCCTTGTCCTTGAAGAGCTTACTAGCGGGAATAAGTGGACCTTCTCGTCAGGAGACGAGAAGCACAGGCATGACGTATATACGACGATGCAGTCCCCGTATTTTCCGGTCACCAGTCCTACCTACGAGATACTCAGCAAGGATGAAGTCAGGCTTTTCCATATATACGCCGATGTTGGTGAAGGAAGAGACGTCGTGGTCGGCGTGTACGAGGGAGGTTATTCATGCTCCAAGACGTCCAGGATAATTATACCCCAAACGACATATTCGCTTCTAAGCTGCAATGACATAGACGATGCCGAATACGTAGAAGCGGACGCTGGCGATATCAGGAATATGATAGCAAGCGTAAGAAATTCCGGTGGATATGTAGTTAAGCTTGTGAAGGCAAAATCCGACATATTGTCAAAGGACATCGTACCTTCGGGACTTGTTCTCGGCGATAGCTGGAGCTGCCCTATGAGCGGGAAGGATTATCTGTGCCTGAGACGCGTAGGCGATTTCGTCTTCCCTTTGAAGATCCATGTCGAGATGGATAAGGACGCTGAGATTGCGTGATGAGCGTGAGATTATGAAAGGCGGTAAAAGACCTATTAAGAAGGGAAGCTTAGAGATGTGGGGGCTCATAATAATAGGCATAATGATAATGACGATAGTCCTCATACTCCATTCTATACCTTGGTATGATAAGGCCCTGAGGATAAACGAGGAAGCCCAATTCTTGGCAGACATAAACGATCACACGTCGCTGTTTCCTGTAATACTGAAGAACAGGGGACTTTATACTACAGGTGACATAATGGCGTGCACGATGACAGGAAACGACGATTGCAGAGACTATGACATGGAGATAGAGCGGCTTGTGAGCAGCTTCGGCACGAAGATGTCTCTTTACACCGAGCGTGGTGTTATTGTGTCGTATGGCCATAAGTCCGAAGGTGACCCGATTTATGCCGACGTCCCTCTTCCCGGCGGGACCGTAGGTAAGGTTTCCATACTCCTTGATAGCTTCCTCGATGATAGTAAGTCAGATAGTGTGGAGAGGGAGTACAGTGACACGTATGGCAACTGCCTGACCGACAACAAGAAGTTCGAGCAGAATTATCTCACGACCATAGATTTCATGGGAAAGAAGGTCAGGGTGCACAAGGCGGCAAGGGACGACTTCCTCAAAGTCGTAAATGACATAAAGCTGTGCGAGGACGATGAGACAAAGAACTACGACTTCTGGAATCCTGCTTGGGGCGGAGACGCCGGAGGCACCTACAACTGCAGGAAGAACAGGAATAACCCGAGCAAGATGAGTATGCATGCTTACGGCATGGCGATAGACATAAACCCATGGGAGAACCCGAACTGTCCCAAGGACCCGAAATGCAACGGCGGGATGACGTATGATTACAACATACCGGATTGCGTCATAGACGCTTTCAAGAAGAACAACTTCAAGTGGGGCGGCGACTTCAACTCAGTCAAGGACTACATGCACTTCGAATGGGTACCACCGGAGGTGCGGGCCGGTTATAAGGGAGAGCTTTCAAACCTAAAGGAAAACTACGAATCAGAGGGGGATGAGCTGTAATGATGTCTTCAAGACCGGGCAGCGGGATGAAAGGAACGCTGGCTCTTGTATTCTATGGAGCAAGCCTCATACTTGTTTTCACCATAATATGGTGGTTCGTCATCGTCCCTTCATTCTCAAGGCCGGAGGATTCCCCAGAAGACGTTTTCATCAACAACATCGTATATGCCATTAGGGATTCTGTGAACATCGCAAAGATATATGTAGACAACTCTGCCCGGTATTCTGCATATCAGGCTATTTATGACAACGCGGCTATGGGTGCCATAGGAAAGGATGATGCGAACAG
>CAZGWZ010000100.1:0-3640 GCA_964529545.1 uncultured archaeon | reverse complement strand
CCTAATACTTCTTACTATTTCTTTTAGCCAACCTTTAAATATATCACTCTATCCAGAAGGCCTTCAGAGCGTGGAACGCCTTCAGGGATGCCGCGGTCTCCTTTGCTATCTTCTCCGGGTCGGCTGTCGTTATCATTATGTTGGAATGGCCGAATCCCGTGGAGCCCAGGTTCATCTTCATGCGGACGAGCATGAACATGTTGTTGTTTATGATCGTCCTGAAGAGCCCAGGCTCCGTTATGATGGCATCGGGGTCCATTATGACCTCCACGCCCTCCTTCCTGTTCCTGTCCATCTCCATCAGCTCCGCCCGTGTGAAGAAGTGCTTAATCTTCATGTCCTTGAGCAGCGACCCCACCTCCTTTCTTATCTCATCCGGCCGGCCGGTGAATATTATGATGCCTCCCGGATAGGCGAGCTTTATCCCGAACTCGTACTCCTTTCTGAGTATGTCCTTCAGCTTCCTCAGAGAAACGACGTTGAGGTTGGCCTGCAAAAACTCCAGCGGCTTCTCCGTTATATACTTGTCCCAGCGCCAGCAGAAGTGCGACCGGCATCCTGGCGGGCGGTAGTCGAACACGAGGCACTCGTTCCTGAAAATCCCCGAGAACATCTTCCTGCTCTTCAGCTTCCTGTCCTCGCCCACCTTTCCCTTTACGAACAGCTTCTCGGCCATTTTCTCGTCCTGCGCAATGCCCTTCTCGACGAGCCTCGTGTCGGCGAAGCACTCATCCTTGCCCTTGGCGCAGCAGTAGTCCCTGGTATAGTCGAATACCGTATAGCATTTCCTGCAGGTCCTCTTTATCATCTTCTCGTAGCTCTCGACGTGCATATATAAATAATTAGCAATCATCCAACATTAAATATGACCCCCGGAAAAGACATCAGAATGTCCGTCATACTGGTGGACAAGCCCAAGGGGCCGACATCCTTCTCGGTCGTGGAGAAGGTGTCGGAGATCCTCGGGATATGCAAGTCCGGCCACGCAGGGACGCTCGACCCTAACGCGACGGGACTCCTTCTTATAGCCCTCGGCGAGGCCAGGAAGGCCATGCCGGTCCTCTCAGGCCTGGACAAGGAATACACAGGAACGATGCTGCTCCACGACGACGTGAGCGCCGGAGCCGTCAGGAAGGCGCTGTCCGGATTCAGGGGCACGATAAAGCAGGTCCCTCCGGTGAAATCCGCGGTCGCCAGGAAGGAGAGGGAGAGGAAAGTCCACGAGATAGAGGTGCTCGGGATAGACGGAAGGGAGGTCGAGTTCAGGGTTCTGTGCGAGGCAGGGACGTACATCAGAAAGATTGCCCACGATGCAGGAGAGAAGCTCGGCTGCGGAGCCCATCTAAAGGACCTCAGAAGAACGAAGGTCGGCCCTTTCAGCATTGATTCCGCGGTGACCATGCCGGAGCTTGAGAGGATGACCAAGAGGGCCATAGAACCGTTCACCGTACACCTTGAGGAGGCGCTCTCGATGATAGGCCTGCCGAAGATAACAATCAGGGACGAGTTCGAAAAGGACGTCAGGAGAGGCTCACCCATAAGGAAGTCTTTCGTGAAAGAGGTCACAGGAAGCCCCAAGAAGGGGGAATACGCATACGTCGCAAACGAGGAATGGGACATAGTGGCGCTTGCAACCTTCATCGGAAGCG
The DNA here is from genome assembly GCA_964529545.1 of uncultured archaeon. GTDB lineage: Archaea > Aenigmatarchaeota > Aenigmatarchaeia > QMZP01 > JAFGSV01 > JAFGFG01. The sequence goes on along the minus strand of CAZGWZ010000100.1, from coordinate 1,991 downwards.
GCACAAGCGTTGCCAAGACAGACAGGGTATTCCTCGCATGAAACATTTATAGTGCAATCGCAGAAATCTTGTTATGGTCGTCCCGAAGGCTCTGATGGATGTGCTGGTCTGCCCTAGATGCAAAGGCAGCGTAAAGGAGGAGGGCATGTTCCTCGTATGCGGCAGGTGCGGGCTCGCCTACCCTGTCCTTGAAGGGCGGGTGCCGGACATGCTGTCGGAGGACGCATGGAAGCTGGCAGAGGCCAGGAAGACTGGTTTTAAGCACGAAGAGAAGGTCTGAAGGGACACCTAATTTTATAAAGCAACGAGATTCCTATTAATAACAATGCCGAGGTGGCAGAACCTGGCTAATGCGCCAGACTTGAATCAGATATTATGATCCGGCCCCCTTGCGGGGCTTTGGAGATGACTTAATGGCTTGACTCCGACCAAACCTTCCTGATCATCAGGAAAGGGCGGCGGGAATGAGGAGCAAGATATCTGGTGTCCTTACGGACGTGCAGGTTCAAATCCTGCCCTCGGCGCTCTTCTTTTTTATTCTGATTTAAAAATTTTCGCATGTAACAGAACGTATGAACAAGAGACCGTTCTACCTGATAGTGGCAAAGGAGTCGGTTGAGGGCGCACTCAACTACCACCCGAACAACGAATACCTCAGCAGGATACTGAGCAACATAAACACCGTAATCGAGCACGTGCCAAAGGAAGACGTGGCTATTGTAAGCGAAAAAACGGAAACTCCGTTCGCGCTCAACAAGCATGCTGAAGCGATGATAGGCGACAAGTACAGAAGAATAAACGTAATAGGAGGCTTCTGGCTGAAGGGAGACGAGGACTTCACCTTCAAAGTCAACCAAGAGGTCTACCGCCTAAAGAAGAATGGCTACAGGAACGTCAACGTGCAGGAGAATGCGACGCTGATTAAAGAAGAATTCGATACGCACAGATTCAGCTGAGCAATGTTTAAATAGGTGATTGTACTAACTATTAGTCAAGGTGTCTGATGTGAAGGGTGAATGCCGGATCATGGAGTGAGAAGTTTTCAACACTCAGCTCTGACGCCATCAAAAACCTGGTTCTTTACGATACGACCCTTAGAGACGGCGCTCAGACCAACGGTCTCACGATGAGCCTCGACGACAAGCTCTCCATAAGCAGGAAGCTCTGCGATTTCGGCATGGACTGGATAGAAGGCGGCTGGCCGTCATCAAACCGCATGGACATGGACTACTTCGCCAGGGTAAAGGACCTCGGACTGAAGTGCAGGGTCGCGGCTTTCGGCATGACGAGAAGGAACCCGTCGAGGGACGGCATGATAAAAGACCTCCTTGAATCAGGAGCGGACACGATAACTGTTTTCGGGAAGGCGTGGGACCTGCACGTGAGAGATGTCCTGAAGGTAAGCGAGGAGGAGAACCTCATGATGGTGGCCGACACGGTGGACTACATAAAGTCCAAAGGATTCTACGTCATATTCGATGCGGAGCACTACTTCGACGGATACAAGGATAACCCGGGATACGCGCTGAGCGTCCTCAAGGCCGCGTCAGGTGCCGACTGCATAGTTCTTGCGGACACAAACGGCGGCGCCATGCCATGGGAGGTCGACGGGGCTTCATTTGCGGCTAGGAAGGCGGTCGGAGGGGAGCTCGGCATCCATGCTCATAACGACAGCGGGATGGCCGTTATGAACACGCTCGTCGCTGTTTCAAACGGCGCGACCCACGTCCAGGGAACGGTAAACGGCCTCGGGGAGAGGTGCGGCAACATGGACTGGTGCGAGTTCCTTCCGATTCTGGAGGCTAAGATGGGCTTAAGGCTCAGGGTGGACATGAAGGGACTGAAGGGCCTCTCAAAGTACGTGGAGAGAATGACGGGATTCTCTGTTTCTATGAGCAAGCCGTTCGTGGGCCAGAACGCCTTCAGCCACAAGGGCGGCGTCCACATAGACGCCATGACTAAGAACCCGAGGACATACGAGCACATGGACC
>CAZGWZ010000099.1:0-3645 GCA_964529545.1 uncultured archaeon | reverse complement strand
AAGGCGGGAAAGAGCGCCGAGGGCGCGGCAGCCGCGAAGTCGCACACCGGGTCTCTTACAGGAAACGACGATGTGTTCGACGCGGCGTTCAGAAGGGTGGGCATCATAAGGGTTAATGAGATAGGAGAGCTCTTCGACGCGGCTCAGACGCTCTCCATGCAGAGGAGGCCGAAAGGCAACAGGCTGGCCATAGTGACGAACGCAGGAGGCCCCGGGGTCATATCAACGGATGCGGTCATCGAGAACGGATGCGCAATATCTAAGCTCTCGCCAGAGACCATCACGGGCCTCGATTCACTGATGCCCAGGACATGGAGCAGAGGAAATCCCATAGACGTGCTCGGTGACGCCGACCCTGAAAGGTACGAGAAGGCTGCCGAGGCCTGCATCGCAGACGAGAACGTCGACGGCATCCTGGTGATACTGACGCCCCAGGCAATGACCGACTCCGTGGAAACTGCAAGGAGGATAGCGAAGCTGAACACCGGAAAGAAGACCATGCTCGCATCCTGGATAGGCGGGGACAACGTGACGGGCGGGATAGGCGTGCTAGAGAAGGGAGGCGTCCCTAACTTCGACTCCCCGGAGGCTGCCGTCAGGTGCTTCTCGCATATGCACATGTACTCGAAGAACATAGAGCTCCTGTATGAGACGCCCGCGACGATTCCCCACGCTTTCGTCCCGAAGACCGAGGAGAACAGGACGCTCATAAAGCGCATAGCGAAGGAGAAGAGGTACACGCTGACGGAACATGAGTCAAAGATGATGCTCAAGAATTACGGCATACCCGTTGCAAAGAGAACTGTGGCGAGGACTGCTAACGAGGCTGCGGAGATGGCCGGAAAGATTGGGTTCCCCGTCGCGATGAAGGTCCTTTCCAGCGACATAATGCACAAGACGGAAGCCGGGGGCGTAGTACTCGGGGTGCAGGACGGAGCGCATGCAAGGAAGGCTTTCAGGAACATAATCGACTCCTGCAGGAAGCACGACGGGAAGGCAGTGATAGACGGTGTCCTCATAGAGAGGATGGCAAACAGGAAGTACGAGCTCATAATAGGGTGCAGGAAGGACCCCATATTCGGGCCTGCCATAGTCTTCGGCATGGGCGGCGTCGCCGTCGAGATATTCAAGGACACGAAGGTGGGGCTCCCTCCACTGAACATGGCGCTCTCGATGAGGCTGATGGAGGACACGAAGATATTCAGGCTCCTGAAAGGCTACAGGAACATGAAGGGGGTTGACCTGAAGTCCATCCAGTTCCTCCTATACAAGTTCGCCTACCTCGTCATGGACTTCCCCGAGATAAAGGAGATAGACATAAACCCGTTCGCCGTCGACGAGGAGGGAGGCGTCGTGCTCGACGCGAAGGTGGTGCTTGACGAGAAGATAGCAGGGAAGAAGGTGAAGCCGTATTCGCACATGGTCATATCACCTTATCCAAACGAGTACGTGACTAAGTTCAGGATGAAGAACGGAAAGGACGTACTGATGAGGCCGATAAGGCCGGAGGACGAGCCGCTGGAGGGCGAGATGTTCACCAAGTTCTCGGAGCAGACCCAGCGCTTCAGGTTCTTCGAGCTCATAAAGGACATAAGTCACGAGCTTCTGATAAGGTACACGCAGATAGACTACGACAGGGAGATAGCCATAATCGCGGAGATTGAGGACAGAGGAAAAAAGAATATGGCCGGGGTCGTCAGGCTGATAGAGGACCCGGACGGGGAGACCGCAGAGTTCGCCATAGTCGTCGCTGACCCGTGGCAGAACCAGGGCATCGGCAATTGGTTCACGGACTACATACTGGAGATTGCGAAGAAGAGGGGTGTCAGGAAGGTCTATGCGAACTTCCTCAGGGACAACATGATAATGAGACGCATGTTCGAGAAGAGGGGATTCAGCATATCCCACAACCATGACGACGATGCATACTACGCAGAGCTGGAACTCGGAGATTGACACACTTACAGGAAATAAGGGTTCACTATCCTTATCTGGCCATTCTTTACCTGCCTGCTGAAACTGTCCACTATATAGCCGAACTCGCTGTCTGACATCTTTGAGAAGTTCTTTTCCCATTCCGGATTTATTATGGCATACTTGCAGAGGTTGCTGCATACATGCCTGCTCCTGTCCGCCTTTTCATAGAACTTGCACCTCTCTTCGGAGAAGAATGCGTCCTTCAGCTTCTCGCCGTTTTCTATGTCGACTATCTTCGCAAGGTCGTAGCGCCAGAAGCACTGGGTCAGAACGACCGGGTTGGTCACGACTACGTTGCCGGAGAAATGGCTTCCGACGCAGTTCTTGAAGGCCTCCTTTGGAAGTTCCGTGAAGTTTCCTTCCCTGTATATCACGTCGACCTTGTCCTGCCTGAAGATGACGTCTATGCCATTGTAACCCTGCATCTTCTGGGCCAGCTCCGCGGCCTTTTCGAGCTGCCAGAAGCCTTCGTATTTGTCAGAATACCTCTGCTGGCCGGAATCCTCCTTCAAGCCGTCTACTGAGCGAAGCCTCCCCCTCAGTTCTATCGGCCTTGTCTGGATGTATCCCGCTCCGAGACTGGAAGCGTATCTCACGACACGGGCACCCAGTCATGGTTGTCCCCGCACACGACCATCTGCACGCCGAAGAGCTCCCTGCTCTTTCCCTTGCTCTTCATAATGTCGGCTATCTGGTCGACATTGCTCTCCATGTTTTAGAAGTCGTCCGGATTCTCAGTCCCCCTGATTTTCATAATCACTGAAAATAAGTTTCTTGGAAGGCTGAACAATTACACTGACCTCATTCCCATGAACAAGTTTCTTGATGTGATCTGGTGTTAGAACCGACCTTCTCTCATCAGTATGTCCTGTCTCCTTTTTAATTCCGATGCAAGCCTTCATGTGAATGGCTACTTAAACTTCAGGCTTTAAATTCACGGTTGACCTTCGATTTTGCACTTAACCTGAAAAGATTTAATAAGAAATGAAACTACTCAACTATTATGGACGATAACAATGCGATATGGTTAGTCGTTGCGGTTGCCTTGGGGTTGTTTGCTTATTCTTTGGTTGGTATTTTTGTCAATGGATTTCAAGCGTATAAGTTATATCCTCTAGTTTTAGGTATTGTAAATCTAATAGCAGTTTATTTACTCAAAAGATAATTTTGCTCCGTGCCATACACAGAATAATGAACTAATTTCAGGTGAAATGACGGACGTCATTGATCATGCACCTGTCAGAACTGGACTCGGTTTTGTTATTCTCAGTATAGAAAGGTTTATTGGCACCTTCTGCTCCTCTTTCATAAGCAGAATCATCTTTACAAACAGCATGTTGTTAAAGGCTTCGTGTTAAGGAGTTGTTTACTCTCGTACTTACGATAAAACATGTTGGTGTGTAATCAGGCGAGGGAACGAAAAATTTATATACTTCAATCTTGTTAGTTTTACAAAGAGATACTATGGAAATTTCAATTTTTTTCGCAAGATTTTTAGGCAGTTTCTTTCTAATCTTTGGATTGTTATTCATCATAACGAGACAATTGGGAAAAACAATAGAGATGACCGATGATAAGCCATTTGTTATCTCCACGGGCTATATCACTTTGCTTATGGGATTAGTTACAGTAATTTTACACAATATTTGGGTCGCAGACTGGAGAGTT
>CAZGWZ010000098.1:0-3766 GCA_964529545.1 uncultured archaeon | reverse complement strand
GCTCGCGTTGAACTGGATTATCTGCCATCCTCCGCGACAGTCCCATGACCCCGAGATCCTCGAGCAGCTGTAAACCACGATGAAATTGCTCTCCCTCCTGGCTCCTGGCTCCGTGAGACCGAAATCTGAAGACGAGAGCGACAGTTGGCCTGTCACAGATCCGTTCAGCCACAGTCCTCCAAGTGCATTGCCAGATAGCGCAACCTGCCTCCACTCACCTCCGCCCAAGCTCAAGTATGCGTATCTGTACACGGCGTAGTCGGAGACTGAGACGGAAAGCGCCTTCGATTCGGTGACTGTTGCGAAGCCGAAGCTGCGGGAGTTCAGATTATATGAAGCGATGGGTTCTGCGAAGTCCGGGTAGGCGGAGTGGCGGACCGCGCCTGAAACTGGGAATAAGGCGAGCAATGTTAAGATGAGCATGAACGAGATTAAAGGAAGCTTACAACCCATAACAATAATATTCTTTCCCCTAATTTATTTATCAGCCGAGGAGAACGATATTCAGGGTGTGATTATGATAAGGAGCCTCATCAACGTGTTCGTCGGGAAGCCGACTCTCTGCGTCTACGATGTGACCACGAGGTGCAACTCCAGATGCAGCATGTGCAGCATATGGAAGCGCAGGGAGGAGGAGATGGGCATCAAGGAAGTAGAGAAGGTGTTCACCGACCTCAAGAGGTTCGGAATACACACGGTGTTCCTGCAGGGCGGGGAGCCCCTTCTCCAAAGGGACGTGTTCGAAATAATAGGACTCCTGGACGATATGGGCCTCAGCGTCGATGTAATAAGCAACGGCATACTGATGGACGGCGGCGTGCTAAAGAGGCTCGATGAGATGAACGGGAACGGGAGGATAACTGTGACCATAAGCCTTGACACGCTCGAACGGAAGAAGTACAGGAAGATAAGAGGAGTCGACAAGCTCGACGTGGTGCTCAGGAACATAAGTTCGCTTTCCAGGCACCCGGGACTGAAGGGAGGAGTGCACGCAACCGTCACCGGCATAAACTACGGAGAGCTTGAGGAAATAAGAAAGCTGGTGCACGGGCTCGGGCTGGAGTTCAGCTTCAACAGCTACAACGACAACATAAACTACGCGTCATCAAAGGACAGCAAGCTCTCATTCAAGAAGGGTTCTCTGGAAGACGTCGTCCTTTCAATGGAGAAGGCGAAGGCCAATCTCCCATATCTTTATAGGCCTTTCATAGAAGACAACGTAAGATACATGAGGGGCGAGGACGTCGGGCCATGCGACGCATTCAGGCACTCTCTTCGCATAACGCCTGACGGGAAGATAAGCCCCTGCCTGGAGCTTCCTCCGGTGGCCGACCTCAGGAAGGCCGACATAAACGAGAAATGGGGCGAAATACGAAAGAAGATGGAAGGAAGGATAAAGATGTGCTACACGAAGACCCCCTGCTTCTACGGGTGCACGAGGGGTGTCGGGAGCGTCAGGAAAAGGCCGCTATTGGCGGTTGCCGGCATAGTAACGGCGCTACGGAAGAAGCGCTCATGATTTAAAGAACGCATACAAGTGATTCACCATGGAAGGGCATGAGATAAAGAAGCACGTGAAGAGAAGGTATGCAAACATCGCCAAGACCGGATGCGGGTGCTCGTGCAGCAACGCGACGGCCGCAGAGATATCAAAGGCGATAGGGTATTCCGACGAGGACATGAGGGACATCCCTGACGCCAACATGGGCCTCGGATGCGGGAACCCGACGGCTCTCGGAGAGATAAGGGAAGGCGATACCGTCCTTGACCTCGGAAGCGGGGCCGGGATTGACTGCTTCCTCGCGGCGAAGAAGACCGGCGCCGCAGGAAAGGTTATAGGCGTCGACATGACCGAGGAGATGGTGAAGAAGGCAACGGATAACGCCAGGAAGTACGGATTCTCGAACATAGAGTTCAGGCTCGGCGAGATAGAGAACCTTCCGCTGGAGGACGATTCCGTAGACGTCATAATAAGCAACTGCGTCATAAACCTGTCGCCTGACAAGGACAGGGTGTTCTCGGAGGCCTTCAGGGTTCTCAGGAAGGGCGGCAGGATGTTCGTGTCCGACATAGTTCTCCTCGAGGAGTTACCGGAGGACCAGAAGGGCGACATGGAACTCCTGACGGGATGCGTTTCCGGGGCGCTACTCAGGGACGAGTACATAGCAAAGATAAAGGCAGCGGGGCTGTCCGTCAGGATAATCAAGGAAGACAAGGGCATATCAAAGGAGCAGTACAACGGAATAGCGCTCGAGAGCATAGGGATAGAGGCCGAAAAGAGATGACACCGCAAATGCATGATTGAAAAGGATTTATTATTTCCTGCCAATTATTGTTAGTATGACACCGGAATACACAGCTGCAGGAAACGGTATCCAAAAAGAAATAAAGGATTTCGTAGGGCAGCTGGAGTTAGAAAGGCTAACCCCTGAAAATGTCAAGGATTTATACGATGCCGCTTCATCTCCTCCTTTCAAGTCAATGCTTGTCCGTGGACTTCCCTATTATAATTTAGTTTGGCTGGAGCAAGTGGAAACGGTAGGTGATGAGTTTCTTATCATGAACTACAGATTTGATTGTAAAAGACGTCCTGATGGCGGCGGTTTAACTCTTCCATATTCCCCAAATTTGTCTGCAACCAATTTTTCACTGATAACCCCTTCTGACGGTTTCTATAATGGATTCTACGTAAATGCAGAAGCCTGCAGGGAACTGCTGGTTCTTACCATCCCGTTCTGCAGAGACAATCTGCCTCAGCTCTATGGATCATTGAATATCGACGCTAAATGATTTCTTGCAAATTCACGATTGGGCGAACCCGTCCCATTTATAAGCATTGCATTCTTGTATAAAGATTGGTCGATATGACGGTAAAGAAAGGAGATACGGTAAAAGTCGAATACGTTGGAACGCTCGAAGACGGTGAGGTCTTCGACAGCACGGAAAAGCACGGAGGGGAGCCCCTCGAGTTCACGGCCGGCGCAGGTCAGATGATAAAGGGCTTCGATGACGCTGTAATAGGCATGAAGAAGGGCGAGGAGAAGAGCATAACGCTCAAGCCGTCCGATGCCTACGGCGACCACAATCCGCAGCTCATAAGGGAAGTCCCGAAAGCGAACCTTCCCCCAGATGTCGATGTCAAGCCCGGGATGGTTCTTGGCATGATGCTTCCTAATGGCCATCAGTTCCCTGCAAAGGTCGTAAGGGTGACTGACAAGGGCGCAAGCGTGGACCTAAACCACCCGCTTGCAGGGAAGACGCTGAGCTTCAGGCTGAAAATCGTTGAGATTGGTTCTTGATAAACGTATTAATGCATTCGTACAAGATAATGCTATTCATGATTATAGGAGAAGTGATAGAATGAGATTTGATGAACTGAAGATAAAGAGGGAGCTCATAGACCAGACGGCAAAACTTGGATTCGAGACCCTCACGGAGATACAGGAGAAGAGCATAAACAACATACTGGAGGGAAGGGACGTCGTGGGCCAGGCAGAGACCGGCTCCGGAAAGACCATAGCCTTCGGCCTTCCGATGCTCGACAAGGTTGTCCCGGGCAAGGGGGCCCAGGCGCTCATACTCACACCTACAAGAGAGCTGTGCGTGCAGATAACCGATGTCCTCAAGGACTTCGGAAACATCATCGGGATGAAGATAACAAGCGTCTACGGCGGCGTCGCCATAGAGCCGCAGATGGAGAAGCTCAAGATCGCTGACATCATCGTTGGCACTCCGGGAAGGATACTCGACCACATGAACAGGGAGA
>CAZGWZ010000097.1:0-3810 GCA_964529545.1 uncultured archaeon | reverse complement strand
TTGAACGCGTCACCTATGTAAAGCTTCCTCGATGCTACCTCAATCATAGCACCTCCAGTCACTGACATCGAAGCCTGACCACCAGAAACGCTCACGGGTACCGTGGCCTGACCGGCGAGTGCTACTGCGACGTCTGCTCCTGCAAGTGTGTCTGCTGCGGCTGCTTTGTCTCCTATCACCAGATAAGGAGAGGTCATTGTGTTTCCTGATACTTTTACGAAATCTCCTAGTGTTACAGCTCCAGCTCCAAGTGCAAATGTTGCTCCTGCAGCTATTGTAGCTAAACCTCCTGCAATTACTCTTTTAATTTCCATACTAATTTCCTCCTAAATTTTATTTTTGATTTCAAGCCCGAGCCGATATCTTGCGATACCGGCACAGGCAATTGTATATTAGTAAGGCCGTGTTCCCTATATAAAGATTCAGTGAAACAGTTTTTGTACCATTGTTTTGACATGCCATGATGCTTCTTTTTTACATATAAAGGTTTTAAATTCTTTTAAATTGTTCCATAAGTATTTTAATTATTTATAGACTAAAATAAGAGCCTTTAATGATTTTTATCAACACATCATGCGGATTATGTACACACGGACGAAATTACGTTTCTTTTTCAGACTAACATGACTGACCATACTGCATTCCGACAGTTGTCAAGTCTTTTATGTCAATGTTTCCGTCTACGTAGACATCTGCGTCTTGATTCCAGTCAGAATCCGATGTTTCAGTTCCGTAATATCTGCCCACTGTAGCCAAGTCCATTATGCCGACTACACAATCACCATTTACGTCCCCGACTATGTCAGGCGTCTGGTAGAATATCCTAAGCTCTGAAAGTTCAAACGAACCAGCGGATTCGCTAAACAGGGAAAAAGAGACATCGCATTCCGCGTTCTCGTCTGGAGTACATGTATTCAAGAACTCATTCAAATCATCATCTAAGTCCTCAGCGAAGCTGTTTTCATAATTGATGTCAAGTTCATCTATAACTATTGTGATACCATCTTCTGAAGATACCTGAACTGGGACCTCGCAGAATCCATAATCATCAGCTATGCATGAATCTAGATAATTCTGAATCGCAGGGGCATCTAGCGCCAACCTCTCGTCTATTACGGCGCCACTGAGATGAACGTCGTTGCCTTCAGAAGCATCCCCTATTTGAACAGATAAATTACGTTCGATCAATTCAATTCCACCACTACTTTGTCCGTATATCCTGCTTGAGCCAAGAAGTGCTTGTGTATCAAATGACTTAAATTGTGTTATACTCTCATAATAGACAGTTCCATAAGAACCTGATTGAGCGAGGTCGGGACCACCAGAACCGAACGCACATCCACCTGACACGGAAATCGATGCCGACGCATTCTTGATGTTCTCATAGAAAATCTTTACACGACCTCCGCCGCCGCCCCCACCATTACCTCCCGTATTTCCACTACCGCCGCAGCCACCATTCACACCTATACTAGACCTATCTAAGTTGACATCAGAACCCACAATAATCACGCCGCCGCCGGAACCTCCGCCTCCAGAAGCTACACTATTTATGCTCCCACCATCCGTACCGGCACATGATATTTTACCATGAAACTCAACGGAGCGTGACAAAATGGAGACAGCACCACCGCCATAACCTCCACTACCGACAATTCCTGACCCGCATCTATCAATTCCTCCTTCACCGCCGCCAGAGCCGGGATATATATACATAGCATCTGTAATTCCATAAATGGGACCACCCACACCGCCTCTAGCATTGTCGACCACATAGGAGTGTCCGCCAACTCCGCCGTAGCTGCCGCCGCCGCCGCCGTAATAATCACAATAAATGTAGCCTCCTCCAGTGCCTCCACCAGGGCCCTCGCCATTCTCCCCCCATGTTCCCTGTTTGCATCCCCCAGCAGCGCAGGCATCTCCTCCTTCATATCCTCTTCCCTCGCCATTTATCTCTGATGTGGAATCCACGAATATCTCCTCGAGGGCCGTTATGTTCAGCATGCCTGTGCCCTCGGTACCGTTCTGTGGACATACGTAAATCTTGGAACCGTTCTTTAACCTGACATAATCGAATGCCTGATTGCCGCAGAGCTCTGCTTTCCCTCCATTAAGTATGAAGTTCTGTCCGGTAGAATTGGTTACGGTCAAGGCCAAGCTGGCGTTCAGCACATGGGCGTGCTTGGGTATCCTAAGATTGAGGACCTGCGGTTCTTCCGGTTCCAAACGCAGCACCTTCTCCTTTTCCGAATCGTAGAACTCGTCGCTGGTTATTACATAGCCACGCATCTCACCATCGAACGCCCATTCCTTCTCATCGTCAGTATCGGCTACCTCAAGCCATGAATCAAGCGGGTACCGGCCGTCATTGGCGAAACCCGTTATTTTCATGCTGGCTTCCGTCACGCGAGCATTATGAGGTAGTGTAAACCATCCTGTCTCTTCCGCGCGCTCATCAAAGACCAGCAACTTTTTATCCATACCGTTATCGAACGTGCTAACGAGCTTCGGATAACTCTGCCCTGCAGTAAGCTCGAAACCGACAATCTCGTCCTCTATTAACCCATCCTGGCAATCAGAGAGTGTGACAAGAATCTTGTGCTCCTCCCCCATCGCATCATCGTCCAGGAAGTCTGAAGGATTCCACGAGAAAAGGAAGTTATTTTTTCCCCTGGATATGTCAACGGTCCTGTTTTCCATGTATTCAAGATAGCCGGTGCTGTTCAGAACTTCGAAGTATATATTAGCATTCTCTATGATTTTCCCTGAGGGATTGTAGTATTCGGCTATTGCCCAGTTCTCTTCGTAAAATCCCTGTTTTTTGTTGACCCTTACTCTCAATTCCGGGGAATCAATCATGGAATCCACATCCTGAGATATGCCATCATTCGAATCTTGCAGAACAAGCGGTGTCAGAAAGAAGTGTGATCCTTCGGGATCGTTGTAAAGCACCAGTATCAGCGCATCCTCAAAATCGTCTGTCAGATTCTCGTAAACAAAATAGTCAGCAGGCACTATAGTCTTCCCGGCTTCCACGCTGCCGCCGCCCCCTATGAGGTTGTCGTATATGATCAGGTCGTTGTTGACCGCTATCAATCTGGCCTCTACGCCATACGCATCGTAATTGCCAATGTTAGAGAATTTGAGTCTCGTGCCGACAAAACTCCCATTGCGGTCATTTATCGCGGCCGCCACCAAAAGAGGAGACGGGTGGGAAGACGCGTCATTCTTGTCCGTTCCAATCTTCATTTCGCTCCTGTCAGTATAGTAATCGTGGTCGCTGTCTTCATTGAAGACGAAAAGTATTCTTGTCTTGCCTTCGGAATCTATAGAAGAGAAATCTCCCTCTGAATCCGTTTCCTCCAGAAACACAGTCCACCAAGACCATTCGCTGACTTCTTTTCCTAGCAGTGAAATGATTGTCTCATTCTCATCCACTCTAAGTGGAACCTCTGTCCTTTTCGTTGACGGCCTTCTTATCTGGATGCTCATGTTCAACCTTTTCATTATGTCGAGGTACTTATCACCGTCCCGGGAATATGTCATAAAGCTGTCCAGAGTTTCGTCCCCATCTTCTACACCATCATCTATCTCCACTATGACATCACTTCCCCACGCATTTTCGTAGAAAATCTGGTCTTCACCATAACTATAGCCGGAAATAGCAATCTTGACGGGGACCCCCATGTCTATGTCACGGACTTCTTCCAGTGTCAGCGTTACTTCGCATGAACTCTGAATCTTGGAATCCGGGTTGAGATTGTGAAATGATATCGGTGGCTCGTCCAATGCGGGACATGTCAGAGGAGG
>CAZGWZ010000096.1:0-3812 GCA_964529545.1 uncultured archaeon | reverse complement strand
CGCAGACAAGGTCCTTATTTCAGAGAGCACCAACGGCAATCATATAATAAAGATAAGGGTCAGGGACAGGAGGATCCCCGAGCTCGGTGACAAGTTCGCGTCGAGGCACGGACAGAAGGGCGTCGTGAGCCTTTTGGTCCCTCAGGAGGACATGCCGTTCACGTCAAAGGGCGTGGTGCCGGACATAATATTCAACCCGCACGGCGTGCCGAGCAGGATGACGATAGGCCAGATGCTTGAGATACTCGCAGGCAAGACCAAGGCAGTCACCGGCGTAGACATAAAGGGAACGGCATTCGACCACATGAGGGAGAAGGAGATAAGGGAGCTTCTCACGAAGGCCGGATTCAGGGACGACGGCAAGGAGACGCTGTACGACGGAAGGACAGGAAAGGCCTACGATGTAATGATATTCACTGGCATGAGCTTCTACTTGAAGCTCGACCACATGGTGGCAAACAAGCTTCACGCAAGGTCAAGGGGCCCTGTGACGCTTCTGACGAGGCAGCCCACGGAAGGAAGGGCCAAGAGGGGCGGCCTGAGGCTCGGAGAGATGGAGCAGCAGTGCCTTGTGGCACACGGGGCTGCGCTGACGCTTAAGGAGAGGTTCGACTCTGACAGGTCCATGATACCCGTATGCGAGACCTGCGGCCTCTTCGCCATATACGACAAGGCCAACAACAGGACGACCTGCCACGTATGCAAGGAGAGCAGGATAAAGTGGGTGGAGACGTCATACGCTTTCAAGCTGTTCCTGGACGAGGTGAAGTCCATGTGCATGTACCCTAAACTGGAGATAGGTGAATTGTGATGGTATCGAGGATAAGCAACATAACGTTCAGCATACTCTCGCCTGAGACGGTGAAGTCCATAGCTACCGTGAGGATAGTGACCTCAGACCTGTACGACGTGGACGGCTACCCGGTAGAGGGCGGGGTGATGGATCCGCGCCTCGGTGTCGTGGACCCCGGCCTGCACTGCAGGACATGCGGGTGCGGCATAGGGGACTGCACCGGCCACTTCGGCTACCTCGAGCTAGCAAAGCCTGTCGTGAACATACTGTACACGAAGGCCATATACAAGCTTCTGAAGATAGCGTGCAGCAAGTGCGGGAGGATAATGGTCAAGGATGGCGGCAAGTCTTCAAATGAGATAGCAAGGACTCCGCCTGGCAAGTGCCCGCACTGCGGCGCGGAGCAGGGAAAGATCAAGTTCCTTAAGCCAAACACTTTCTACGAGGAGAAGGAGGAGATAAGCCCCGAGGAGATAAGGGAGAGGTTCGAGAGGATACCGGAAGAGGACCTCAGGGCAGCCAGCTTCAGGGGCGGCAGGCCGGAATGGCTCATACTCACTCTTTTCCCCGTATCGCCCGTGACCGCAAGGCCGAGCATCACGCTTGAGAGCGGGGAGAAGTCCGAGGACGACCTGACCCACAAGCTGGTGGACATAGTCAGGATAAACCAGTCGCTAAGGGAGAACATAGACATAGGAGCGCCAGACTTCATCATCAAGGATCTCTGGGAGCTCCTCCAGTACCACATAACGACATACTTCGACAACGAACTCACCGGAATACCCCAGGCGAGGCACAGGAGCGGAAGGCCGCTCAAGGGCATGATACAGAGGATGAAGGGCAAGGAAGGAAGGATAAGAGGTAACCTCCTTGGAAAGAGGGTCAACTTCTCCGCGAGGACTGTCATATCACCGGACCCCAAGATATCCATAAACGAGGTCGGTGTGCCCAAGGTCATAGCAGAGGAACTGACTATAGAGGTCCCAGTGACGAACCTGAACATGGATGAGATAAAGAAGAAGATACTCACAGAGAAGGTCAACTACGTCAAGAGGCCGGACGGCAGGAGGATGAAGGTTTCGTCCGAGAACAAGGAAGAGATAGTAGAGAACATCGACGTGGACTGGTCGGTCGACAGGCAGCTCCAGGACGGGGACATAGTGCTGTTCAACAGGCAGCCTTCCCTTCACAGGCCTTCGATAATGGCGCACAGGGTGAAGGTCATGCCTTACAAGACCTTCAGGATATCGCCTCAGGTATGCCCGCCTTACAACGCAGACTTCGACGGTGACGAGATGAACCTCCATGCGCTGCAGAGCGAGGAGGCCAGGGTCGAGGCCGCCGAGCTGATAGACGTCAAGAACAATATCATATCGCCCAGGTTCGGAGGTCCGCTTATAGGCTGCGACCTCGACCAGATATCGGGCATGTACCTGCTCACGAGAGGGGACAAGAAGTTCTCCAAGAGGGAGACTCTCTCGATCTTCTCAAGGGCGGGGATAGCGATAGACCTTCCCGAGAAGGAGGAGTTCACAGGAAAAGAGATATTCAGCCTGCTCCTTCCAAAGGGGCTTAACGTACAGTTCAGGTCGAGCTGCTGCGAGCAGTGCGAGAAGTGCATCGAGAACAAGTGCAAGTTCGATTCATGGGTCAACATCACAGACGGCGAGCTCAAGAACGGCACGATAGACGCTGCCGCGGTAGGCGCGATGAAGGGCAAGATCATAAGCAGGCTCCACGGCATAGTGGAGACAGAGGACATAAAGACCTTCATAGACCACGCAGGAAGGCTTGCGGTCTCATACATAGGCGCTAGGGGGTTCTCCATAGGCATATCCGACCTGGACCTGAGCGAGAGCGTCATGGAGGGCGTCTGGAAGAGGGTGGAACAGGCAGAGAAGAACTCAAACACGCTTATCGAGAAGTACGGCAAGAAGGAGCTCAAGATACTTCCGGGCCTCACGGCCGAGGAGTCTCTCGAGACGCAGATATTAAACGTCCTGGCACAGGGACTGAATGACGTTTCCGAGATAGTGAAGGAGCACATAAAGGAGAGTGACATAATCCACATGGCGAACTCCGGCGCGAAGGGCTCCCTCATCAACATAACCCAGATGGCGGCATGCGTAGGCCAGGAGGCGATACTCGGCCAGAGGATAAAGAGGGGTTACTTCGACAGGACGCTTCCGCACTTCAAGAAGGGCGACCTTTCGGCCGCAGGTCATGGTTTCGTAAAGAAGGGTTTCAAGCAGGAGCTGTCGCCGACAGAACTGTTCTGGAACATAATGAACGGCCGTGAGGGCCTAATGGACAAGTCGCTGAGGACGAGGAAGAGTGGTTACATGCAGAGAAGGCTCGTCAACGCGCTCCAGGACCTGAGGGTCACCCAGAACATCGCGGTCAAGAACTCCAACGGGCAGATAATCCAGTTCGTTGCCGGAGAGGACGGCGTGGACCCGACTAAAGCTGAATGGGGGGATAAGAGATGACGGATTCGCAGATATCAAAGGACAAGCACCTCTACAGCCCTGAAGAGACGATAGGCGTCATAGCAGCCCAGTCCCTGTCAGAGCCGGCTACGCAGATGACCATGCGAACGTACCACTTCGCAGGTACCGCAGGCATACAGGTCACGCTCGGCCTCCCGAGGATAATAGAGATATTCGATGCCAGGAAAGAGCTTGCGACCCCTACGATGACGATAAGGATGCTTCCGGGTTTCCAGACGCCTGAGAAGGCCAAGAAGGTCGCAGAGAACGTCAAGGAGGTCAAGCTCAAGGACCTTGTGTTATCAGACATACTCGACCTGACCAATCTCGAGATAATCTGCAAGACCGACCCGAAGCTTCTCAAGGAGCTGGAGCTCACAATGGACGACCTCAAGAAGGCCGTGAAGCTGAAGAAGGTCAAGGTGGAGGTCGAGGGCCACGAACTGAGGGTTGCGAGCACGACGGTCGACGTCAAGAACCTCCACAAGCTCAAGTACAAGCTCATGGAGCTTCACATAAAGGGCATAAAG
>CAZGWZ010000095.1:0-3825 GCA_964529545.1 uncultured archaeon | reverse complement strand
ACAGATTGAAAGTTACACCGTGAATTCCCTGATGAAAAGGGGCGTCATAAGGGGCTTCTATCCATTAGTCGACTACTCGAGGCTATCTGTCATTGCATTCAGGGTGTTTTTTAGGATAAACTACATAAACGAACAGAAATTTGAAAGTCTCATAAAGTCCCTGTCCGCCGACAAGCACACCATGTGGACGGCGACCTGCGGCGGAAAGTACGATATAGCGTGCTCTTTCGGGGCAAGGAACCCGTCGCGGTTCAACAAGATGCTGAGGGGCATAATGTCCCAATATCAGGACCAGATACAGAACTACACTGTCCTCACCAAGATAGTGAACAGGATATCGCTCAGGAAGTACATGGGAAGCAGCAAGAAGGTCGTCCCCGTATGCATACTGGGGGGCGACAGGATGCCATACAACCTCTCCGAGAAGGACGTCAAAATCCTGAGTATGCTCTCTGAGGACGCAAGGAAGAGCTCGGTTGACATATCACTGGAACTGAAATGCGATGCAAGGACCGTCGTCAGCAGGATAAGGGAGCTAGAGCGCATGAAGGTCATAAAGGGCTACAAGCCATTCATAGACTTCAACAACACCAACTACATGTCGACTCTCCTTCTCCTTAGGTACCACAACATATCGGTCGAGGACGAGGACACGCTCGTCAGGTACCTCAGCTCACACCCTAACGTGAATCGCGTGACAAAGCTCATCGGTGAATGGGACCTTGAGATATGCATAGAGTCCAGAAGCAGGACCGAGTACAAGAAGGTCGAGAGGGAGATACGCCAGCAGTTCCCGTCGATAATACAGCTGACGGACGCAGTACCCGTATATTCCGAGTTCAAGAAGAACTACTTCCCAGCTTTCGTTCTTGAAAAGGAGAGATGGCCCGAGTAGAAGGCTGAAGACGTCCATGACAGGCTCCGGCCATAGAGTCCTGGAAGTTGCAGATTCGGCCAGCGATACTGCACCTTTATAAAAATTATCATTCTTAATTCAGAATGGACTATGCTGACATGGTTTTGGGAGACAAGGAAATCTCAGAGGCAATCGAAGGCATAGAGTCTTCGGGTTTCAAGACCTGCGGATGCGACGGGCTATACAGCCCTTACGTTCCCGCAAGCGACGAGTTCTTCAGAGAGCAGTTCTACTGGGACTCCTACTTCATAATGCGCGGGCTGAAGCACATGGGGCCCGCCGGCCAGGAGACCATCAAGGGCATGACAGAGAACTTCCTCAAGATGATTGACGAGTACGGTTACGTCCCGAACAGCTACAGGAATTACAGCTTAAGGTCGCAGCCGCCGTTCCTTACGTCCATGGCGATAATGGTCTCGGAGCAGACGAAGGACGGCGAATGGACCCGGAACGCCATCGAGAAGGCGATGAAGGAGTACTTCAACGTTTGGACAAAGAAGCCAAGGCTGACAAAGACCGGGCTCAGCCGGTACCATGACTCCAACGAGAAGCTCAACCGGCTCGACCCGTCGTACGGCGCCATGCAGGAATCGGGCTGGGACAACACGCTCAGATTCGGCGGGCGAGTGAGCAGGAACGGAACATACGTGAAGGGCAGCAAAGTGCACCACGCCTGTCCCGTCGACCTGAACGCGCTCCTTTACAAGTACGAGACGGACTTCGGGCACTTATCCTGCAACGGGGACGGAGAGAAGTGGAAAACCGCATCGGAGAACAGGCAGGGAATCATGAACGACCTCATGTGGGACGAGAAAACCGGGATGTTCTACGACTACGACTTCAGGAACGGGGAGAAGATATCCATAAAGACGCTGGCCACGTACTTCCCGCTCTGGTCCGGGCTCGCGACCCAGGAGCAGGCGGAGAGGCTGAAGGAGAACCTGGCGGAATTCGAATACGATGGCGGGCTCTCGACGACAGAAAATGGCGCAAGCGACAACCACGTCCAGTGGGGGCACCCGAACGGCTGGGCGCCGCTCCAGATGATCACGGTAGACGGCCTTCGGAACTACGGATTCGATGAGGACGCCGACAGGGTCGCATACAAGTGGCTTAAGACATGTGCTGAAAGCTTCTCTTGCAGCGGAAGGTTCGGGGAGAAGATGTGCGTGGTTCCAGAACTTGCCAGGATAGACGACGCGAGGTATCCGCACCAGGAAGGAGTCAACTGGAGCATGGGAGTCTTCGTCGACCTTTACAACACGTTCAGGAACAGGTTCTCCCCGGCAACGTACACACAAAGCCTATGAGCAGCCGCCTTCCCAAAATGGAATACCTTTAAATGTCTGAATGGCCAAATATAACGAAAATTATTAATAACAGTGAACAATATTAGATGTGGCCAATATGTTAGCAGAGAGAACCGACTACCTTTCAGCGGGTGTACACATAGGAATGAAGTCGTGCACCAAGTACCTGAAGAGGTTCGTGTACAAGATAAGGGACGACGGGCTTGCGGTGTTCAACCTGAGGAAGGTGGACGCAAGGATAGTCGTTGCCGCTAACTTCCTCTCGAAGTTCGACAACATACTCATTGTTTCAAGGAAGACCAACGCAGCCGACACCATAAACAAATTCGCTGAGGTGACAGGCTCCAAGGCCATAGCAGGCAGATTCTCTCCCGGAACGCTCACGAACCCTTCTTACAGGGACTTCTTCGAGCCTGACGTCGTCATATCAATCGACCCCCTGATCGACGAGAACGCCATAAAGGAGGCCAAGAAGAAGAGGATACCCATGCTTGCTCTGTGCGACACCTTCAACGAGGCTGCGGACATAGACCTTCTGATACCTGCCAACAACAACGGGAAGAAGTCGCTTGCGATGGTATTCATGCTGCTTTCAAGGGAGCTTCTCAAGAAGAGGGGGACAATAAAGAAGGATTCTGATTTCAAGTACACAATCGAGGACTTCGGCGCGGACGTGCAGCCACAGCCAGAGGATGGCCAGGAGAGGCAGGTAAGGAAGAGGTTCCCAACTGATGTGGCTCCTTCGAAGCCGGTGAAGGCACCGAAGGCTGAAAAGAAGCCTGAGGAGAAAGAGGCCGTAAAGGACGAGGAAAAGGCCGAGAAGCCCAAGAAGGCAGAGAAGAAGGAAGCCGAAGAGAAGCCTGTGAAGAAGCCGGCCAAGAAGAAGGGTGATAAGTGATGGATACTTCTTATCAGAAAAAGATAGCAGCAAAGATTCTCAAGTGCAGCCCCGGAAGGGTTGTCGTGTCTCAGGAAAAGGACATAGAGGAGGCTCTGACCAGGAGCGACATAAAGCACCTCGTCGTCAAGGGCCTCATAAAGAAGAAGCAGAAGAAGGGAACGACAAGGACGGAGGCGAACAAGAGGCTTATCCAGAAGAAGAAGGGCCGCGGTGGCGGAAGAGGAAAGACGAAGGGCACCAAGTACTCGCTCCTTCCGAAGAAGAACATGTGGATAAGGACCATAAGGGCGCAGAGGAAGCTTCTCAGGGAGATGAAGGACAAGGGACAGGTCGACAGCGAGACCTACATCACCCTCTACAGGAGGACGAAGGGCGGAGAGTTCAGAAACAGGAAGCACATGCTTTCATACATGAAGGACAACGATATGATAAAGGGCACTAAGAAGGGCGGTAATGATGGCAAGGACTAAGAACATAATCGTGCCACATAGGAGAAGGCGGGAGCAGAAGACCAACTACAGGAAGAGGCTCACGCTCATAAAGAGCGGCAAGCCAAGGCTTGTGGTGAGGAAGTCCGTCAATAACATAATCTGCCAGATAGTCGAATACAGCCCCGCCGGCGACAAGACCATAGCAACGGCCGACTCCAAGGAGCTGAAGAAGTTCGGCTGGAACGCAAGCTGCGGTAACATCCCTGC
>CAZGWZ010000094.1:0-3897 GCA_964529545.1 uncultured archaeon | reverse complement strand
TGCTTAAATTATTTACGATTATATGTTGATTACCATGAATCCGAGATATCTTATCGTCATTTTGGTCGTCCTTTCGCTTGCGCCTGCCATGTCGAGCGCATACTATGCGGGAGATATCGACGTCACAACAGAGGTCTCGCAGGTCTGCCCATGCGACATAATATCAGGAAGCGAGATAACGGTCGAGGTCAAGAACTTCGGCACCAAGTCCGATACCTTCTACATCACGATGGAAATACCCCAGGGATGGAGCGGCTTCGTAGAGCCTGAGGTGACTCTGTCTTCGGGCGAGGAAGTGACGCTCAACCCGTCATGGGTCACGCCTCCTTGCGGAACGCTTCCAGGGACATACACGCTCAGCTTCTATGCAGAGTCTGCAATGTCTGGCAAGGTCTCAGAGGAGCATATCGAGATAGAGGTCATGACGTGCCATGCAGTAGACATAACGGGCGGCCCGTTCTCTACATGCGAGGAGACAGAGAAGCAGGCAACTGTCAGCATATCGAATGCAGGCAACATGAAGGATACATTCTTCGTCTCAGCAAGCCCGAAATGGGTTACCGTCGAGCCAAAGGAGATAGTGCTCGACGAGTTCGAGAGCAAGTCCGTAACCATAAAGGCAAAGCCGCCCGAGGGGGTATTCGGGGCGCAGAACGTGACCATAAAGGCGCTCTCGGAGAACACATATGCAATGACAGAGGAGATTATAGGCCTCGACGTCCAGAGGTGCCATTACTTCGGTGTCAGCATAATACCTCCTGAGAAGTCCGTGTGCCTCGGGGACGCGGTGGACTACCAGCTCACGATAGACAACAAGGGCACGGTGAACGACAAGTACGTGATAGTCGCGCCTGCATGGACGGAGCTGAGCGCAAACAACGTATCGGTAAGCGCCAAGGGAAGGAAGATAATCACGCTCACGGCCGTTCCGGTGTCTCCGGGCCAGAAGAGGATGGACGTCTACGTGTCTTCTGCTAACTACCCAACAAACATAGTCAAGGCCGAGAGCATTGTGACGGTGAATGACTGCAGGGACGCCTCTGTCGAGGTAAAGCCTGGCAAGAGGAGCGTGTGCAGGGGCGATGGCACCGCTTTCACGCTGAGCCTCAATAACACGGGGAACACGAACACAGTCTATGATGTTTACATGTCTGTGGGAGAGATCTCATCAAAGGAGAGCATAATGCTTAATCCCCACGAGGTCCAGGACATGGACATAGGCGTGGATGCCATCAGCAAGGCCGGCGTGTATCACGTCAGTGCAATCGCCTATGTAGGCAACAGGAGAGTCGCATCAGGAGTATCGGAGCTGGTGGTCTCCAACTGCTATGAGGCTTCCATGAAGCTCCCGACGCTTTCAGAAGCTGATTTGTGCAGGGGCGACACGATAGTATACGATGTCTTCGTTCAGAACGATGGCGAGAAGAGCGACGCATACGTCCTCTCTTACAGGGGCGGCGAGGCGGAGTTCATGCTCGGCCCGGGAAGGAACGTGACAATAGAGACCGAGATAGAGATAGAGAGTGATTGGGGAAGCACGGGGCACCTCTACTTCGACCTCGAATCCGATAACGGTGTGAGCCTTACGGATAGCGTCAGGTTCAATGTCTCAGAGAAGGACCAGTGTCATTCTGTTGATGTCATTGTATCCGGAGCGGATCTTTCCGGAGGCGTGAAGACCGCCAAGGGATATGGCATACCCGTCGAGGTGACAGTGAAGAACACCGGAATCAGGACGGGAAGCTACGTCCTGTCGCTTGGCGGGCCTGAATGGGCCTACATCACAGCGGATTCTGCCACGATTGGCCCGGGAGGCGAGGAGAAGGTTTACGTCTACCTTTCACCTCCTTACGACATAGGCGAGGACGACTACAGCATGATAGTGCTCGCCGAGTCAGAGAATGCTTTCGCATCTGCGGAGATAAACGCCAGCGTGCTGTCGGAGCTTTCGGAGGCTGGCAGCATCGACGTTCCTTCCGATGGCTTCACAGGCATGTTCGGTGCAGGAAGCCCGATACCGGTCGGAGTTCTGGTGGCATCCATCCTGGCTTCGCTCACGGCGATAATAGTTCTCATGAGGTTCGTGCTCTTCAAGTGAGCTCTTTTACCGCATAGCCGCTTGCGGCTAGTATAGCAAGCCATGTCAACACTGACATCCAGAGGCTTAGTGCTACGTTCTCCGGGAACAGGAACTCGTCCATCAGCTCATATTCCGCGCCAGAAGGATATGACCGCGAATAGTGCCTGATGGTGAGATTTCATCTTATGGAATCTTGAGAAAATGTATGATTATTATCAGGGTTCCAATGAATTGTTTGCAAGCGCGATAAATTTATATAGCAGGAATCGATATTATTTTTACTGATGTTCTTCGTGGGGGAGAACTAGACACGCTTTGAACCCGGTTGGGGGACTGGATTCGAAGCCGCTTGTATTTGGTGAATTTCTAGTCAATATTATAAACGAACTTTCTGTAGTAAACTTGCGATGCAAGTTTAAAAAGAATTTCGCTACCGGAATGTATATTTCGCGTAGCATAATTCGAAAATCAAAAAAACTTTAAGGGAGGGAGTCAAATGGAATCTTTGGTACAGAAGGTCTTTGAGATGAGCGACGCAGGCGAGGGAGAGCCTGTGCAGGCTCAGAACGCAAACCAGAACCAAAACCAGAACTTCGACCCTGCTGAATACGCGGAGCAGATGGCTTCTAAGGCAAAGCAGAGTCTGGAGTCTACAATACAGGAGGAATTCGGAATGGACGTTAAGGATGCGAGCATCCTTATCGTAGGCGCCGGCGGTGCAGGCAACAACATGGTGACAAGGCTCACCGAGATGGGCATCAAGGGCGCAAAGACAGTGGCAGTCAACACCGACGTGAAGCACTTGTCAATCAGCAAGGCTGACTACAAGATTCTTCTGGGAAAGGAGACGACGAGAGGTCTTGGCGCGGGCGGCTATCCCGACGTCGGTAGGAAGGCCGCTGAGGAGTCCGAGAAGGACATTAAGAAGATGCTTGAAGGCGTGGACATGGTCTACGGCCTTGCAGGCCTTGGCGGCGGTACAGGTACGGGGTCGCTTCCGGCGATCTCTAAGATGGCAAAGGAGATGGGTGCGATATCCATCGCATGCGTCACCATGCCGTTCAAGATAGAGGGCGCGAGAATAAGGAAGGCCGAGGACGGCTTGTATCAGCTGAGGCAGGTGTGCGACACGGCAATCGTGATAGAGAACGACAAGCTCTTGAAGGTTGCCGGCGACAGGCCTCTTGAGGAGGCATTCGGCGTCGCAGACGAGCTTATCGCGACGACCGTGAAGGGTGTCACAGAGACGATAGCCACGCCGTCGCTTGTGAACCTCGACTATGCCGACGTCAAGACCATAATGCACTCAGGCGGAGTTGCAGCTGTGGGCTTTGGCGAATCTAACAACACGGACAGGGCGCTTGAGGCTATAACGAAGGCCCTTCAGAATCCGCTCCTTGAGGTCGATTACTCAGGCGGTAGCGGAGCGCTCATCCACATAACGGGCGGAAGCGACCTGAAGCTTGACGAGACGAACCTCATAGGTGAGTACGTGAGTAAGCTCCTCGATCCTGACGCGCAGGTTATATGGGGTGCAAGGATAGACCCTTCGTTCACCGGTAAGATAAGGGTAATCACCATCGTGACTGGTGTGAAGTCTCCCTACATACTGGGACCCGTTGCGATGCAGCAGGAGGAAAGGAAGACCTACTCCCAGGAGCTCGGTATTCCGATGCTTCAGCGCTGAGGGGGGCTAGCCCCCCTCCCTCCCT
Source organism: uncultured archaeon (assembly GCA_964529545.1). Taxonomy (GTDB): domain Archaea; phylum Aenigmatarchaeota; class Aenigmatarchaeia; order QMZP01; family JAFGSV01; genus JAFGFG01. The sequence goes on along the minus strand of CAZGWZ010000094.1, from coordinate 105 downwards.
TTTTATTTTATTATGTGGATTCGGTCTATTCGGTTGATTCTGTAGTTTTTCTTGCCTCTCACAATGCTGTCGTATTCATACTTACCTCTCGAATTCTTCTCTTTT
>CAZGWZ010000093.1:0-3901 GCA_964529545.1 uncultured archaeon | reverse complement strand
GCTCAAGACGAAAGCAGGGAAGAAAGAAAAGAAAAAGAAGACCAGGCTTCCGCTTCCCAGGATAAACCTGGTCCCGAAGCCGTATCTCGACTGGGTCGGGGAGCAGCTGTATTTCTCAGGGTCCAAGAGCAGCCCCATGAGGGTAATAAGGAACATGTTCATAATATGCACGATAATAAGCTTCGTCTCCGGAATGATATTCATAAGGTATGCGTCGTACATAATGCCTGCGGTATTCATAGTCCTCTTCGGCCTGATGAACGCCATGCTCGCACTATCCGTCGACAGGCGCGGGAGGTTCGTCGACGAGATACTGCCGGATGCGCTTCTTTTGCTTTCGGCCAACATAAGGGCCGGATACATACCAAGCAGGGCCCTCATACTATCCGCAAGGAAGGAGTTCGGCCCGCTCTCGGACGCCATAAGGAGAGCAGGAAAGGAGATAATGACAGGCGCATCCCTTGAAGAAGGGATGAAGGAGATACCAAAGAGCATAAAGTCAAAGGACCTGGAAAGGACTGTAAAGCTCATAATAGAAGGCATACGGGGAGGCGGGCAGATAGTGACGCTTCTGGAGGAGAACGCGACCGACATAAGAAGGAGGCAGGCCATACGTAAGGAGATATCAGCAAACATCATGATGTATGCGATATTCATAGCATTCGCAGGGTGCCTCGGAGCGCCTGGCCTTTACGCCCTCTCCGGATACCTGACAACGACGATGGCGAAGCTCACCCCCGACATGTCAATGACAGAGCAGATATCGAGCAAGGCATCATTCATAAGCATGAGCGGGGTCTCCGTCTCGCCCGACTTCCTTTTCCAGTTCTCGATTGCGGCCATACTGATAACCACGGTGTTCGGCGGCCTGATACTCGGGCTCATAAACTCGGGAAGGGAGAAGGACGGCCTGAAGTACGCGCCCATACTGGCGACGATCGCTATGATAGTGTTCTTCGCGGCAAACTTCATGGTGAACGTGATGTTCTCGAGCATACTCCCGGGATAGCACCAAATTTATATCCATTAGCCCAATGCATTGTTATGTTAGACATAAAGCTCATCGCAAAGGACCCCAGCATAGTGAAAAGGGACCTTAGGAAGAGGAAGGACGACGAGAAGCTCAAGTGGGTCGACGACATAGTCAGCAAGTACAAGGATTACGGCCAGCTCGTCTACGACAACCAGAAGCTGAAGCAGAAGAGGAACGAGATGGGCGTAGGCATAGCGAGGGCAAAGAGGGAAGGCAAGGACGCCGGTAAACTTCTGAAGGAAATGAAGGACATACCTGGAAAGATTGCCGCTAACGACGAGAAGGCCGGGAAGCTAAAGGAGGAGATAGACTGGCACCTGATGAGGCTCCCGAACATAATGCACGAGAGCGTCCCTGTCGGAAAGGACGACAGCGACAACAAGCTCATGAGGAAGTGGGGAAGCCCGCACAAGTTCTCCTTCAAGCCGCTGGACCACATAGACATAACGGAGAAACTCGACCTCGTAGACACGGAGAAGGCAGCAGAGGTCGCCGGGTCCAGGTTCTACTATCTGAAGAACGAGCTGGTGCTGCTAAACCAGGCACTCGTCATGTTCGCGCTAGACTTCATCTCGAAGAAGGGCTACAAGCTGCTCCAGCCGCCATACATGCTGAAGAGGAAGCCTCTCTCGGGAGCAATCGACCTGTCCGACTTCGAGGACGTCATCTATAAGATAGAGGGGGAGGACCTGCATCTCATAGCTACTTCGGAGCATCCCATGCTCGCGTACCACATGGACGAGATAATCGAGGGAGGCCTTCCGCTAAAGTACGCAGCCATATCGCCGTGCTTTAGGAAGGAGGCGGGCTCCCACGGAAGGGACACAAAGGGCATATTCAGGATACACCAGTTCGAGAAGGTCGAGCAGTTCATATTCTGCAGACCGGAGGACTCATGGAAACTCCATGAGGAGCTAATAAAGAACATAGAGGATTTCTTCAAGGCTCTGAAGATACCATTCAGGATAATGAACATATGCACGGGCGACCTCGGAACGGTCGCCGCAAAGAAGTACGATCTCGAGGCGTGGCTTCCCGGACAGGGAAAGTACAGGGAGCTCGGCTCCTGCTCGAACTGCACCGACTACCAGGCAAGGCGCGCAGGGATAAGGTACAGAGAGCACACAAACGACCCCACAAGCTATCCGCATACACTGAACAGCACGCTCGTCGCAACGGAAAGGGCGCTCATCGCAATCCTTGAGAACAACCAGCAGAAGGACGGGCGCATAAAGGTCCCCACAGTCCTTCAACCGTACATGGGTGGCATAAAGGTCATAGGAAAGTGAATCCCGCTCTGGGGTGAAATCAATTTATAGAAAATCCGACAATGTTATACAGGTGCATTTTAATGGAAAGAGAACCCAACATAGATGAACTCCGGACGATATTCAACTCGATACCAGCAATGATATTCTTCAAGGACAACAAGAACGTGATGCTGAGGGTGAACGATACATTCGCGAATGCTGTGGGAAAGTCTAAGAGCGAAATAGAGGGTAAGTCATGCTCAGTTCTTTTCCCAGAGCAGGCAAAGAGCTACTGGGACGATGACATGAGAGTGATAGAAACCGGAAAGGCCATAAGAGGAATAGTCGAGAAGATGCAGACAGCAAAGGGATTGATATGGGTCCAGACGGACAAGATTCCCTATCTGGACAGCAAAGGGGAAATACGGGGTGTAATAGGATTCGCAATAGACATAACAGAGAAGAAAAATGCAGAGGACGCACTAAAGAAGAGAGCCGAGGAACTGGAGAAGTTCGAGCAGATAGCAATCAACAGGGAACTGAAGATGGTAGAGATGAAAAAAGAGCTTGAGAAGCTCAAGAAGAAATGACTTATTCTCTCAGCCGAAGAACACGGGCCTCTTTGAAAGGAGCCTCGGAAGCGGCAGCGGCCTGAAAGGATAACCCGCGGTCTGCTTTCCCACCAGCTTCGATACATCCTTTACGCTCATGTCATCGACCTTGCCTGACTCCCTGAACCTTATGGCGACCTTCCTGCTCTTCAGCTCCTTCTCGCCTACAACTGCGATCATGTTGACCCACTCTGTCTCTGCGTCCCTTATCTTCTTTCCCACGGATTCCATCCGGTCGTCTATATCGACTCTTATGTTGTTCTCCTCGAGTTCCTTTGCAATCTTCTCCACGTCAGGCAGGAACTTGTCAGAGACGGGGCACAGCCTGACCTGGGTAGGAGCAAGCCACAGCGGGAACACAGGATGCTTACCTTCCTTCCCCCTCATGTAGGCCTTCTCGAGCAACGCGTACATGACCCTCTCGATCGACCCGCTTGGAGAAAGGTGAAGTATCAAAGGCTCCTTCCTCTGGTTGTCATTGTCCGTGTACTTGAGGCCGTACCTCGCGGCGTTCTCAACGTCAATCTGGTCGGTCGTAAGGCAGGCTGCCTTGTCAAGCGCGTCTATGAAGTTCCACTCCTGCTTGAATATGAAGTAGAAGAACTTCTTGTTCCACATCTCGACGAGAGCGGGTTTCCCCCACCTCTTCACTGTGTCCTTCAGGTGGTCCGGATTCTCCTCGTTGAAGTCCTTCAGAACCCTCACCGAGAGCTCCATGTCGTCTAAGGTTATGCCTATCCCGTCCTGGATCTTCCTGGAGACATCGAACCTCCTCATCATCTCCTCCTTTGCCTGGGGTATGTCCTTGCACACCGCATGGCAATCAGGCATGGTGAACGCCCGGAGCCTTCGAAGACCCGCGAGCTCTCCCCTCTGCTCCACCCTGAAGGAATACCTAGTCATCTCATACAGCCTCAGCGGGAGGTTACGGTAGGATATGCTCGAATCATGAGTCATCAGGAACTGGCCGAAGCACGCGGCGAACCTCAGGAACACCTTCTTGTTCG
>CAZGWZ010000092.1:0-4048 GCA_964529545.1 uncultured archaeon | reverse complement strand
GCTGCGAGTGCGATTACGATTCACAGAACTGCAACAGCCTTGACGGCTGGTACGACAACGGAAACACCAGATGGGTGGAGACGGGCCAGTGCACCCAGAAGGAGCAGAAGGAGCAGGACTACAGGGATTACACGTGCGGAGGTTCCGGATGCCAGTATTCGGTCACTGGTACACAGTGGGTCGACACGGGAACGACCGGCAACAAGCCCGACGGGACCACATGCAACGACGGCCAGTACTGCACGGTCAGCGACCAGTGCAACTCAGGCGTCTGCGGAGGTTCCCAGAGGAGCTGCTCTGACGGGGTCAGCTGCACGGTTGACACCTGCAACGAGGGAACGGATTCGTGCGTTAATACTCCAAACAACGGCCTTTGCGACAACGGACAGTGGTGTGACGGCACTGAGACGTGCAACGCTGTTTCCGGCTGCCAGGCAGGGACCGCACCTAATTGCAACGACGGAGTGGCATGCACGGTTGACAGCTGCAACGAAGGTACTGATACATGCAACCATGCACCTAACAACGGCTACTGTGACAACGGGCAGTGGTGCGACGGGAGCGAGACTTGTCATGTTACTAATGGATGCCAGGCAGGAACGCCTGTCAGCTGCACTGCTTACAATCTCGCCCAGATAGCGAGCTGCACATGGAACCCTGACGGCCTTCCGTTCACGTGGGACTACTTCCCTGGATTCACTTCCACATGCAACGAGGCTACTGATTCGTGCACAACGGGAACGGTCAGCCTGACCCATACATGCAGCGTCGGAAGCTGTGGTGCCGAGTGCGACCCTGCCAACCAGTGTGACGACAATGCGTGTTCAGAGACGTTCGAGGACTACTGCGTCGAGAGCAGGCTTTACGAGTACGACAGCGACCATGTGCAGGACACGACCGTCGTGAGCGATTCCTGCGGCAACACATGCCAGAGCGGCTGTACCTGCACCGACTGCAGCGTCAGCTGTGAAGAGCCTGGAATAAGTGACTACTGCGTGATAGGCCAGTGCGGTGCCGAGTGCTCGGTAAACGAGGACTGCGGCGACAGGATGCACTGCACCGAAGGGTGCGGCTGCGAGACCGACGGTGACACGAATGGTGACGGGAACGTGAACATATTCGACCTTGCGGTCATAGGCAAGGCTTTCGGCTCGTATGAGGACTGCAACGATTGCCCGGCCGGTGAGCCGGACTGCTGCGACAACTGGGACGCAAGAGCAGACGTTGCCACAAACGGAATAAATCCCGCTCCTGGAAAGGACGGTAAGATTGACATAGGCGACCTCATACTTGTCGGAAGAAACTACGAAATGTGATTCTACAGGAACCAGGACGCAACTATTCCTTTAAGGGCTCAAGAATGTATCTGTCAACTAAATTTGGCATGTTGTATGCGGCCTCTGCCACGCTTATCTTCCCTTCGTAGACGCTTCTCAGTACGTCCTTTCCCTCGTAGAGTTCCACGTTCCCTATTTTGGGCGGGTCTTCTCCTGACATCCTTGCACATTCGACAGCGTATATGACCTTCTCTATTATGGGATTGAGAAGCTCTCCGGACCTTGGGTCTATCGTGAATAGGTAATCCTCTATCTCAATGTCGCTCAGCTTGTCGAATATGGACTCCTCGTTATCATTGAAGTATATCCTTATCTTGTTTACGGGCCTGTGCTTCTCAAGATAGGGAGTAACAGTGCTCGTCTTGTACATCTTTGAAGCCAAGTCCGTAGGTTGCCTGAGGTGCACTATATCCATGAACTCCCTTATGTACTTGTCATAACTCTTCTCTTCCATATGGCCTATCTTGAGCGAGACGTCGTCCTGTTCACTGAAGTACAGCGCCTCGGATATCTCGGCAGGAGTATATAGTATGGCAGCCGGCCAATTGCCTATCTTGTTCGCTATCTTAGGTGTCGGGTTCATGACATCGGGGGGTATGTGGGCTATCCTTGAGACGCTGTTCAGCTTCTCCCGGTTGTTGTCGTAGAACCTGAGAGCCTCCTTGAAGAGCTTGTCCTTGTCAAAGCCGTACTTCTTGAACACACCCTCCATTATCTCCCAGTATGCTTGGCTCTTCCAGAGATCCTGCGTCAGGCGTATGTCACCTCTTATGTCATACTTCTTCATCATGTTCCCGAAAAGCGACTTCTTCTTCTGATCTTTGACAGAATTGACATTCACTATCTTCCTTATCTCATCATCGTTTCTTGCATTAAGGACCTCGAACACGCCCGCTATGAACGGGTAGAAGTTGCCAGTCTCTCCATACAGTTCTTTGTTCCTCTCCTGTATCCTCTTTGCGGCTATGAACCCGTGTATCTGGTCGATGGGCTCTTCGTCCACTTTGGTCACGTTGAAACCGTAATACGAGTTAACGACCTTGCCCTTTGTTTCATACTCGGTGCCCTCTACGAAAAGCCCGCTCCCTTCCAATGCTTCCCTTAGCATGTACATCATCACCCAATCTTATCGCTGAGAAACTGAAATATATCGTTCCTCTTCACATCCCATTGGTTCCCGTTACGCATGTCCTTCAGACTAAGAACACCGTCTTGCAGCTCCCTCTCACCGACGATTACAGCGTAGCTGCCACCGACCTTGGATATATAGTTTAGCTGCTTTCTCACGCTACTTCCGGTCGCGTCCATATCCACTGCCACGCCAGCCTTCCTCAGGTCCTGCGCGATCCTTATGGATTCTCCTATCACGTTCTCTCCTACCGGGACTATGAAAGCCTTGCCTGACACCGCGAGGTCGTCTAGCATCCCTTCGCTGTCAAGATACATCGCCGTCCTGTCTACGCCGAGCGCGAATCCTGTAGCCGGGACGTTCCCGCCACCATAAATGTCTACCAGGTTGTCATACCTTCCGCCGCCGCCAAGGCTTCCAAATTCGGGATTCTCGGGAACCATCTCGAATATCGCATCCGTGTAGTAGTCGAAACCCCTGGCAAGCCCGAAGTCTATGAGAATGTTGCCGCTGGCACCGTAGCTCTTAAGGTACGACATTATCGACTCCATGTTAGAGAGCCCTGCATCGGCATCGTCAGTCCTTGGTATCCTCTTCTTGTACTCTTCAATGGCTTCTCCGGGCAATCCCCTTATGTCCGCCATGCCCATGAGGAGGTCTATGTTATCCGGCGATATGCCTATCCCTTCAAGTTCCTTTATCATGGTCTCCTTTCCTATCTTGCCCCTCTTATCGAGCACACGTATGACATCGTAAACGTTGTCTCCCTCTATGCCCATCTTCTTCGATAATCCTTGCATAATCTTCCTGTGGTTAAGCAACACAGTGCAATCCTTGATACCGACCTCATTGAAGCAGTCTGAGAAGCATGAAATTGCCTCCGCGTCCGTGCTGGGGTGCGATGAGCCGAAGTTTTCTATGCCAGCATGGAAGAATTCCCTGTACCTGCCCTTCTGCGGCCTCTCGTACCTCCATGCCCTGTCAACGTAGAACATCTTAACGGGCTTTGGCATGCCCTTCCCTTTCTCCGCCATGACGCGCGTTGCTGGAACGGTTATATCAAACCTCAGGCCCACTCTTTCGCCGGACTTGTCCTCGAATGTGTATATCTGTTCCGATATGCTCTTGCCCGATCTGGCTTCGAGGGTGTCCATGTACTCTATGACCGGCGTCTTGACCTCGTCATAACCATAAGACATGATTACCTTCCTGAAGCAGTCGGATACGTACCTCAGCTTTCTCATGTCATTTCCCACGAAATCCCGCATGCCCTTTACTTTCTTGTATGTCATAAACTCACATTGACCAGCATTCTGAACTAGTTTATCATAGAAAGTTTTTTAAGCGTTGTAAGTCTAGCTTAGACTATAGTGACTGCATATGATAAAGCTTGATGTGGCCGATCTCAAATGCGTCCCACCAAGAGGGCTCTTAGAGACACTAAAAAAGGAGCTCAGTCTTTTGAACCTGTATCCGTCAGGCGACTATGAAAAACTCAGGGATACGATAGCTGCCGCGATGGGCACCAAGAGGGAAATGGTATTCGTAGGGAACGGACTCGATGAGATAATAGATACCATAA
>CAZGWZ010000091.1:0-4199 GCA_964529545.1 uncultured archaeon | reverse complement strand
GCGCTCATGCTCTGGGAGCGCTACGGAAGGATTCTTGGCACGGGCCTCTCGAGCCTTTCATGGATATTCGACCCGGAGGTCATAGTGATAGGCGGAGGCATATCTGAGGCTCTTGTGCATTTCAGAGAGAGCATGGAGGCGGAGATGAGGAAGAGGCTCGTGTCAAAGCCGCCAAGGGTTGTGAAGGGTATGGATAATGGCAACGCCTTCGGTGCGGCCCTGATGGCGATGGACATCAGCCCACGTAATTGAGGTCTTCACTCTTTGGTGTTTCCCTGGTGCCCTTGGCCTTGAGCTTCTCCATGAGGTTCTGGTAGTGCTTTATCACAGCCGTGTCTATGCTGGGCTTCACTTCCTTAAGGGCTTCCGCGAAGTGCTTCTTCCTGACTTCCTTAGCCTTTATGTTCTCCCTCATGGCATTCATTCCGGCTTCCCTGCATATCGCCTCTATGTCAGCTCCGGAATACCCGTCGGTCTGCTTCGCAAGCTCCTTGACTCCTATGCCCTTGAGCGGCATGTTCTTGGTGTGTACCTTGAATATCTCCTCTCTTGCGCTCGCGTTGGGCGCCGGTACTAGCACCTGCCTGTCGAACCTTCCGGGCCGAAGCATCGCCGGGTCGAGCATGTCCGGCCTGTTCGTGGCGGCTATGACCGTCACGTTGTGCATGTCCTCTAGGCCCGACATCTCCGTGAGTATCTGGGATACAATGTTCTCTGTGACCCTTGAAGCGCCGGCATCCATTCCCCTCTTAGGTGCAAGCGAATCTATCTCGTCGAAGAATATTATGCTTGGAGCTACCTGCTTTGCCCTCCTGAATATCTCGCGCAGCTTCCTTTCGGACTCGCCTACCCACATTGTCAGGACCTCGGGCCCCTTCACCGAGATGAAGTTCGCTCCTGCCTCTGTTGCGACGGCCTTTGCAAGAAGCGTCTTCCCGCATCCGGGCGGGCCGTACATGAGTATCCCTGTTGGGGGCCTTATGCCGAGGGTCTCGAATGACTTGGGATTCTGAAGCGGCCACTCGACCATCTCCTGAAGCTTCTGTTTTATGTCCTCAAGCCCTCCGACGTCGCTCCACTTCACGTTGGGTATCTCTATCATGACCTCTCTCATTGCAGAAGGCTCCACCATCTTGAGCGCGTTATCGAAGTCCTTCTTTGTAACCTTGAGCTTCTCTAGCACCTCAGGCGGCAGCTCGTCTGTCTTCTTCCATGACATGCTGGGAAGGTTCCTTCTGAGGGCCGACATCGCGGCCTCCTTTGCGAGGTTCTCGAGGTCGGCACCCACGAAGCCGTAGGTCTTGTTCGCAATCTCGCTTATGCTCACGTCGTCGGCAAGGGGCATGTTCCTGCTGTGTATCTGCAGGACCTCCTTCCTTCCCTTTGTGTCAGGCACGCCTATCTCTATCTCCCTGTCGAACCTTCCGCCCCTTCTGAGCGCCTGGTCTATCGCGTTCGGCCTGTTGGTGGCCGCGACGACTATCACCTTTCCTCTGGACTTCAGCCCGTCCATGAGCGTCAGTAGCTGCGACACGACCCTTCTCTCCACCTCTCCTGTCACCTGCTCCCTCTTTGGTGCTATCGCGTCTATCTCGTCTATGAAAATTATGCTTGGGGCATTCTTCTCAGCGTTCTCGAAGACCTTCCTCAGGTTCTCCTCAGAGCCGCCGTACCACTTGGACATCATCTCCGGACCCGCTATCGAGAAGAAGCTCGCTCCGGATTCGTTTGCCACGGCCTTGGCAAGAAGCGTCTTCCCGGTTCCAGGCGGGCCGTACAGGAGCACGCCCTGGGGCGGGTCTATACCGATCCTTCTGAAAAGTTCCGGATGCCTCAGCGGAAGCTCCACCATCTCCCTTATCTTCTCTATCGCGTCGTGGAGTCCTCCGATGTCCTCGTAAGTGATGCTCGGTATGGCCTTCTCCTCCACTTCCATCGCCTCGGGGTTTATCTCGAGTTCCGTCTCGTCTGTGATCTTGACGACCCCTTCAGGGGCGGTCGATACGACGACGAGCCTCGTCTCTCCTGGTATAGGCGTGAATGAGAAGTCGTTCATGCCGCCCATTTCGTTAAGCATGTCGAATATGTCTGCGAACATGTCGTTTCTTGGTCTCCTCTTGACTACCGGGAACGGCGTGAGTATGTCACCCTTGACGAGGGGCCTCATGAGAAGGTTCCTCTTCATAAGGTCCGGGCTCACCATGAGCCTTATGCCCTTCCTCGCAGGCGCAAGAACCACATGCCGCGCGTCTTTTATATCTGCCTTCCGTATCTTTATCGTCTCGCCGACGCCGATTCCGGCGTTCCTTCTTGTTATCCCGTCCATCCTTATGAGACTCAGGCCTGCATCTGCTGGATACGCCCTCACGGCGATTGCAGAGGACTTCCTCTGCCCTTCGAGCTCTACGACCTCGCCTTCTCTTATACCGAGTTCCTGCATGCTCTTGGTATCAATCCTGACGAGCCCCCTTCCGGACTCCGTCCTGTCTGTGAGCTCTCCTACCCTTAGGCTCACTCCATTGCCGTTTCCGTTATCTGCCATAAAAATCACCTGACCTATTTATTTTAATCGTCCCTCATTCTTAATATTATCGAATGCTTGGTCTTTATGACCTCCATGTTAGGCTCCCTTCTGACGGTCTCTATTATCCTGACGTACTTACGTATGGTCACGTTGTGTATGCCGGTCTCTTTGGAGAGCTCGTTTATCGAGCATGGCTCTTGGCTCTTCTCGAGTGCCCTGAATATCTCCTCTATTATGATGAGGGGATCCTTTCTCATGCTTACCACCTTTCTAGTTTAGGTAGAAGAGCTGCGCAAGGAATGGATTGCTCCTGGCCTTTGCCGAGACGCCGCCTTTCTTCTCCCTCTTGTCGAGCTTCTCTTCGTAGTACCTCTCTATCCACTTCGTGACTATCCCGGCATCCACTTCTCCGGGACTTTCGTTCATCAATGCGTTTTCCATGGGAACCACCAGACGTGCTGCAGATAATCATTATATATCATATTACATTATCTGCTGCATATCTATACACTATAATGTAAAGACATGTATATAAAGATTTCTATACCCATGAATAAAAAATACAAAAATTAATTACTTTTTTTAAGAACGCGTCCGATTAAGAATCTCTCTTTTTTGCGAAGCACTCCCTGCAAAATACATCTCTGCCTTCTGTTGGTTTGAACGGAACTTCACATTCTTTCTTGCATTCCGCGCAGACAGCTTTGTGCATTTCTCTAGGTCCTCGATTGTCGTATCCCATATTAATTCCTCCAATAAGTGCGAAAAGAGAATAAACCCCAGACGCTTGTTGCTCTTTTGATAAGTCACTTTATAAGTGTTTAAATGTCCCAAGGCTTAATCCTCGATGACGAATACGTCTTCTATCTTCGCTTTCAGCGCCCTTGCGACTTCGTGTGCAAGCTTCAGCGAGGGGTTGTACTTTCCCTGTTCGAGGAAGACTATGGTCTCACGCCTGACACCTGACTTTCTTGCAAGTTCCTCCTGGGTAAGACCATGCCTTGCCCTGAGCTCCTTTATCCTGTTCCTCATGCAAAACGCCTACACACTTCCGGTCTTCTTGAATATTATGGCAAGCGATATGAAAAACATTCCCGAAAGAAGTACCATTGATGTCATGGCCGTCATGATCTCTGATATTGAAAGGTTCCCTATAAGCATCGCTATTACGCCTCCTAGCATGAGAAGCCCGGTGGCGGTGATGCCGGGTATTACTGTCATCTTACAGTTTTTCATTCTAATCCCCCATCTTTCCAAGCAGCCACCAGAGCACAATGAACACCACGGCAATCTCTATTATGACGGACTCTAGAGCGTGGCGAGCTATGATGGTCCCGAGTCCCATCTCTTCCGCAGTATCTATGATGAATGATAAGCCTAGGGCGTACCATAATGTGATCATCGCAGTATAGTAGCCGGCTCGCTCCTTTATACTTCTGGACCGCTCGTCTTCGTGCGGGAGTCCTTTTTTGTTGTCGCTGTGCATCTTCCTCAGGTATATCATCATCAGGGCGAATATTAAGACCGCCACCGAGAAGACCAACACAGATTCGATAAGCTTACCGTCCGAAGAAAGCGTCGTGCCTAGTATCACAAAAGAGAGTGTGACCATAGCTGTTATAACCGCCGCAAGTGAAAGCCGTTTATCTCCCGAGGGTGTAGCCCTTTTCATCGT
>CAZGWZ010000090.1:0-4366 GCA_964529545.1 uncultured archaeon | reverse complement strand
CCTGAGAAGCATGCTGAAGCACATAAAGAGCAAGAGCTTCGAGACGCGCGTCTCAGAGGTGCTGGACCCGATACTCTCGGTGAGGGAAAGCGACATGCTCGACGACGTGTTCGACCGGCTCAAGGAGCACAGCTCCCACATGGCCGTGGTCGTCGACAGGAACAAGAACCTCAGAGGCATAGTCACCATGGAGGACCTGCTCGAGGAGATAGTTGGCGAGATATACGACGAAAGCGACAGGAAGAGGGTGCACATGCATCACATAGACAATAAGACCGCCATAGTGAACGGAGAGATGCCGATAAAGGACGTCAAGGACAGGATAGGCGTGCCCCTCAGGGGAAGGGAGAAGTTCCCGACCATGTCGGACCTGCTGTCCGCGAGGTTCGACGGCAGGCCTGTCAAGGGTGACAGCATAAAGATGAAGAACTTCACGCTCACGGTGATGTCGGTCGACAAGAACGACGCATCGAAGATAAAGAGGATAAAGATAGTCAAGAGGCGCGGCAAGATCAAGAAGAAGTGATAAGCTGAATATTTTCTATGAGGGCTCACAGTACCTCGAAGTACCTGTCCTTCTCCCAGTCAGTGACGTGGAGCCTGAACGTGTCCCACTCCTTCAGCTTGGCCGCGATGTACTTGTTGAACGTCGACTCGCCAAACGTGTCCTTCATGAGAGCGCTCCTGCTGAACGTGTAGACCGCGTCCTTCAGCGTTGATGGAAGCGTCACTATGCCAGTCTTCTCAAGCTTCTCCTCCGTGAACTCGAACAGATCCTCCTCGACAGCAGGCGGTAGAGGCGTCTTCTTCTTTATCCCGTCAAGCCCGGCCCTGAGAAGGGCCGCAAACGACAGGTAGGGATTGCAGCTCGGGTCGGGGCATCTCAGCTCCGCCCTCGTGCTCTGCTCCCTGCCAGGAGAGTACTGCGGAACCCTTATGAGCGCAGACCTGTTTATCCTGGCCCAGCACACGTATACCGGCGCTTCGTAGCCGGGAACGAGCCTCTTGTACGAGTTGACTGTCGGAGCGAAGACCGCTGCCATCGACCTCACATGGTTCAGTTGCCCCGCTATGAAGTGCCTGGCAACGGACGAGAGCTTGTGCCTGTCAGAGGCATCGAAGAAGGCGTTCTTACCGTCAAGCGTGAAAAGGCTCTGGTTCGTATGCATCCCGGAACCGTTCTCGCCATAGATCGGCTTTGGCATGAATGTGGCATAGAGCCCCATTGAATGAGCCACGGCCTTGGTTGCGGTCTTGAACGTTATCGTGCTGTCGGCGGTCGTCAGGGCGTCCGCATACTTGAAGTCTATCTCGTGCTGCCCGACAGCGACCTCGTGGTGCGACATCTCGACCTCGAGTCCCATGGCCTCGAGCGCGAAGCATATATTCCTTCTGACATCGGATGCCATGTCCCTCGGAGCATAATCGAAGTAGCCGGCGACGTCATGGGTGACAGGCTTGAGGTCGTCGCCGTTCATCTTGAAGAGGAAGAACTCGCACTCAGGCCCCGTATTGAAGACGTAGCCCATGTCCCTGGCTTCCTCTATCGCCTTCTTGAGTATGTACCTCGGGTCGCCCTCGAACGGCTTTCCGTTGGGCTTGTACACGTCGCATATGAATCTAGCGGTTGCCTTCTCACTTGGTCTCCATGGAAGAACCGCATACGTGGACGGGTCCGGCATGAGTATCATGTCAGACTCGTGTATCCTTGCGAATCCCTGAATGCTGCTGCCGTCGAACCACGTCCCGTTCTCAAGGCTGTCAGAGAGCCTGTCTATGAGTATCGTCGTAGACTTTACAGCACCGAAGAAGTCCGTGAACCAGAGCTCGACGAACTTGACGTCGTCCTTCTTCGCCCTTTCAACAACGCTATCTATCACGCTCTTTTCAACCACATGAACCACCCCTTAAGTTAGATAATATACTTCTTTACCCCGCGGAGATTCTTAAGCTCCCTGGACTTCCCGCCGATTCCTGCAACGCCCCTCTCGCCTGTCCTTATCCGGATGCAGTCCTCCAGCGGGAGGACGAATATCTTTCCGTCTCCCACCTTTCCGCTGTTGGTGCGCGCACCTCTCATGACGGCCTTAACGACCGTATCCACGAAGCTCTCGTTCACCGCAACGAGTATCATGACCTTCCTGTGGAGGTCCACCTCCTCCACGACTCCCCTGAAGCCCTCGGGGAACCCCTTCTGCTGCCCGCAGCCCCTGACGTCCATTATGGTCATCATGCCTACGCCGCTCTTCTGCAGGTCGGCCTTCACGTCGGGCAGCCTCTCGGGCCTCAATATCGATATTATCACCTTCATCATATCACCTCAGTTGGTCGATGCGGATATGGGAAAGTCCGCATATGCCTCGCTCTGATGCTCCACTATGTCCAGGCCCTTCAGTTCCTCGTCCCGGCTCACCCTTATGCCGACCAGCCTGTCCATTGATTTGAACATTATCAGGGCAGTGACGAATACCCACCCGAAGACGGATACCACGCCGGTGGCCTGTGATACCAGCTGGGCCATCCCGCCCCCGTACAGGAGGCCGCTCACGCCGCCGAATGCCTGCTCTGCGAATATGCCGACCGCAAGGGTCCCCCAGGCGCCGCACACGCCGTGCACGGATACCGCACCGACCGGATCGTCGATCTTCAGCCTCTTCTCTATGAACTCCACGGCGAACACGACGACGGCGCCGCCGATGACGCCTATGGCGACTGCGCTCGCCGGGCTGACGTTGGCGCAGCCCGCTGTTATGGAGACGAGACCTCCCAGTGCGCCGTTTATCGTCATTCCTATGTCCGGCTTTCCGAACTTGCTCCACGAGACGAACATCGCTGTCATCGCGCCGGCTGCTGCCGCAAGGTTCGTGTTCACGGCTATCACTGCTATGGAGAGGTTGTTTCCGGATACCGTGGATCCAGCGTTGAACCCGAACCAGCCGAACCAGAGTATGAACAGGCCGAGCGTAGCGAGGGTCAGCGAGTGCCCCTTTATGGCCTTGACCCTGCCGTTTGCGAACTTCCCTACCCTGGGACCGAGCACCATGGCGCCGGCGAGAGCCGCCCAGCCTCCTACCGAGTGAACCACAGTAGAGCCTGCAAAATCGATGAAGGACGTGTCCATTGCGGAGAGCCATCCTCCACCCCATGCCCAGTGGCCGACTATCGGGTATATGACTGCAGACATTATCAGGGAATATGCTATGTAGGTCGAGAACTTCGTCCTCTCCGCCATTGCGCCGCTCACTATGGTGGCTGCGGTTGCGGCGAACACCGCCTGGAATAACCAGAATGCGTACGTCCACATGCCCTCGCTCGTGGCGGGGTTGACGTCGAGCAGGAAGAATCCGTTGGTCCCGAAGTACAGGGTCCCCGTGCCAAACATTATGGCAAAGCCGACCGCCCAGTAGGCGATGCTGCCGGCGGCGAAGTCCACTATGTTCTTCATCATTATGTTGGCGGCGTTCTTGGCCCTCGTGAATCCGGTTTCCACCATGGCGAAACCTGCCTGCATGAAGAATACGAGCACGGCAGCGACAAGGACCCAGATTATGTCTATCGAAAGCATGACTGCCTCAAACCCCTCTGTCTCCTGAGCGGATGCCGGATGGGCAAGGGCTGCAGAAACCGAGAGCGCAACGCAGAAGACAAGAAGCAGGCAGATTTTGGCTTTCATCCATTGCACCTTTTTGTAAGATTTCAATAAAATTAGAGAAATATGAAAATTATATATAACTTATCGGGATTTCGTTTAACAAAATATTTAAGTTATCGGTACATGATATACATCATGTTAAGAAGGCCTGTATGATTAATGGCCGTAATTTAACAAAAGTGGTTCGCATGAAGATAGACGAAACCGATAGGAAGATAATAAACGCCCTGACAAGGAACTCCAGGATAACGCTCAGAAAGCTCGCCGGGGACATCGGCGTGAGCTTCGTCACCGTGATGAACAGGATGAAGAGACTGGAGAAGGAAGGGATTGTTGGAAAGCACACCGCCAGTATAGACTTCGAGAAGCTCGGCTACGGCATACATGCCATAATAAGCGTCAGCATATCGAAGGGCAAGCTGTTCGAGCTGGAGAAAAAGATAGCAGCGCACAACAGCGTCTACGCGGTATACGACATCACGGGGGACTCTGACGCAATAGTCATATGCAAGTTCAAGACAACGAGGGCGATGGACGAGTTCCTGAAGCGCATACAGACGTATGACTTCGTGGAACGCACCAACACCAAGCTCGTCCTCAACACGATAAAGGAAGGCCAGATAAGGATATGATAGGGCCAACCTTTTAAATTGAACCGCCCATTCATTACCATGTGCTACGCCATTCCTGGAAAGGTGACGAAGCTTGAAAAGA
>CAZGWZ010000089.1:0-4413 GCA_964529545.1 uncultured archaeon | reverse complement strand
GCGTGCCAGTATTCGGCAAGATGATGCCTCGTCCTGCTCTTCTCTGCGCGGAAGCTCGGCGCTATGCAGTATATCTTCTCAAGCGATGCAGCAAGCGCCTCGGCGTGCAGCTGCCATGACTGGGTAAGATAGCCCTTCTCGCTGAAGTATTTCATCTCAAAGAGCGTCGAGCCGCCCTCGCATGCCATCTTGGTTATCGAGGGCGACTGTATCTCGTGGAAGCCGTTTCTCCTGAAGTAGTCGTGTATCGCGCCTAGTATGGTGGACCTCACCTTGAAAATCTTTAAGAGCTTCTGGCTCCTCACCCAGAGGTGCCTGTTGTCAAGCAGCAGCTCAGCGCTCTGCTGCTCCTTTATCGGGAAGTCATCGGCGAAGCCTATTACCTTGAACGACTCGACCTGGACCTCGTATCCTCCGGGTGCCCTGTCATCCTTTCTCACCTTTCCGGTGATTTCGACTGATGATTCTATGAGCGCCTTCTGAGCATCGGAAAATCCCTTCACTCCTTCCTTTACGACGCACTGGGCGATGCCGGTAGAGTCCCTCAGGACGGCGAATGTTATGTTCTTTCCCGACCTGGTCCTGTATATCCATCCCTTCAGGGTGACGCCCTTCCCGGCGCTCTTCCCGATGTCACCTATCATCGTCCTTTCCATAACTCTAGATTACATCTCATGCGTTAAAAACGTTAACCATCGTTCTAGCTTCTGTCCCATTTCTCTATGACCCGGAGAACGGCTTCCGTCGCTTTAACAAGACCCTCTATGTCGCAGTACTCGTCCTTCTTGTGGGCCTGGTCCATGTGACCCGGTCCCATCATGTACGTCCCTATGTCTGAGAAGTTGTACAGGACGGACGCATCTATTCTGGCGAGCTCGAAGTAGGGATGGGGCTTGAGGCCTACCTCCTTTGCCGATTCCCTGCATAGAGTCAGAAAGTTCCTGTCTACGAACAGGTATCCCTGGAATGCGGACTCCTGTGTGAGCGTGAATCCCCTCCTGAGGCTTTCCTTGCATATGGCCTTCATCCTCTCGAAGAAGTCTCCGGGCTTCTCGTCAGGCAGCGACCTCCTGTCTATCGTCACGTCGCACTTGCCTGCGATTACGTTGGGCCCTTCCCTTGCGCATATCTGGGTGACCGTTATCCTGTCCCTTATGGTAGTCCGGAGTATCCCGACCTTCATGGATTTCATTGTGGTCCTCTTGACCCTCTCGAGGAAATCAGGGAACCTGTATATGGGATTGTTCTTGATGGACACATACGCACTGTGACCCTTCTTTCCGTGTATCTCCACCTTGTACCGTCCAGAGCCCCTGCATCCGACGGCTATGCCTATGGTGTCCTTCTTGATGCTAGGCTCGAGTATTATGCCCTTCTCTATGCCCTTCAGCTTGACCAGTATCTTGTATATGCCGTTCTTGTCTATGGGATAGCCCTCCTCATATGCCGTGAGCGTGAAGACGACCCTCTTGCTTATGCCCCTCTTCTTCAGCTGCCTTGCTATCTCGAGCATCGATGCGATGCCTGCCTTGCAGTCGGATGAGCCCCTTCCGTATATCCTTCCGTTCTCCATCTCCCCGCCGAACGGGTCCCTCTTCCATCCGCGCCCGGGACTGACGGTGTCCATGTGGGCGTTGAGGATGAAACCCGGGCCTTCACCCATCTCTGCCACGATGTTTCCGTCCTCGTCGAAGTCGTACTCTATGCCAAGCTTCTTTAGCTCCCTTCTTATCCATCTGGAGACCTTGAGCGAGTCCTCGAAGCTTGGCATGCTTATGAGCTTTCTTAGGTCCCTCACAAGCCTTATCCTGCTAACTTTCATAATCAGTTCACTTCTCGTCTTCCGGGAACACCATGTCCTGCATGGGTATCCCGTTATCCCTGCAGTGGCTGCTGAAGAGTTCGCCATAGCCCTTTGTTATCGCAGTGGAAAAGTCGAGCCCCAGCTTTTCGGCAACCTCTCTTATGCCCTTCTCGCTTCCCTCTATCTCGACGAAGTTTCCCATGAACGGCATCGAGTCTATCATGACCTGTACGCTTCCGAAGACCCATACTTCCCTCTTCTTCTCATAGAAACCCGACCTCTCGTAGCCGAGCATCGATAGGAGCTTCTTCCCGCTCTCTGCATCGTCTATGCGGACTATTGTCTCTTCCCTCACCTTGAAGTCTCTTGAGGCATTCTTCGGCTTCCTCTTGTGCGTTATGTCTGCGCTTCCCGCGTAAGTCCTCAGCCTCAGGAGCTCCTTTCTCTTCCGGAGTTCTCCGTCCCTGTCGTACTTTATGTTCGTCTCAAGGCCGGTTGACACGAGCTTTGCCCCGGCATTGGCAAGCCTTTTTTTGACTCCGTCCGGGTCGCCTATCCTGAACTTGACCTCCGTCTCAAACCCGTCTTTATCCGAAATGGAACCCATATCATTTCTTTATTTTCCAGAAATAAATAACAACTAAGACAAGGGCTGCAAGCGATGTCATGGCTGGCACAGTTCCCATGCCGTAATCGTTTTCATCGACGCCAGCTTCCCCCGTTATCGTGGAGCGGCTGCCGTCGCAGTGTATGACTGTCGCGCCCTCAAGGTCGCTTTCGAATATGCCGGCGTAGTAGCCGGCCGCGTCGCCTTGTATTATGACTCCGGTCTCCCTGTTGTTCATGATAGAGTTCTCGTTCCAGTTGATGCTGGAGACGAGTACAGTCTTGCCGTCGATTACCATCCCCTTGTTGTGCAGCTTTGCAAGGCCATGCCCGTCAAGGTCTATCACTGCTGCGGTCAGAGGGACGTCCTCGCTTTCTGATATGCAGTTCATGTACTTCGCCGTATTGAGGTTGCTTACGCTGCTCTCCTCTTCCATGTTGTAATAAGTGGAGTCCAGGAGCACTACGACTTCTATGCCATCGCGGGCCTTTTTCACGAGAGCTTCTATAAGAGGGCTGGGAGCGCTCTCTACGCTGTCGCCGCTCGGTGAGCCCCAGTGGGTGTAGATGTAGAACTGCTCCACGATTATGGACGACTGCGCCGATTCTATCAACTCTAGTAACTCGTCGAGAGAGTCCGGCGAGGATATGAACGTGACTTCCTGTCCCTCGTGGTTCTCTGTCCCGAACCTCCTTTCGTATGCGCCGCTCGGGCTCCATGTTGCAGACGTGTAGTCCTCGATGTCGCAGTAGAACGTCAGCGACTCCGTCCTGTCGCTGAAGAACGTCTCCTGGAACTGCGTCGCAGTATCCGCGTCGTATATCACCGCGCCCCAGCCTCTGTTGCCGTAGCTTCCGTCAGAGGAGAATCCTGAGTATCCGATGTTCTCGCTTGTTACGAGCACGGATTTGCCGTCGGCCACCATGTACTTGGCGTGCATGTACTTCATGGTTCCGTCATACAGGTACACTGGTATCCCGCCGTACGAGAGCTGGCAGAGTAGATTCTTCTCGCTCTCGGTGACACCGCCTGCGGGGCTCTTGTCAATCATGACTTCGACCCTGACACCTTCTGCTGCCTTCTCAACGAGCATGCCTGCTATCTCCGGCGATGTGAACGTGTAAGTGGATAGAAGCACCCTCTCCTCTGACTGGCCGAGTAAATCAGAAAAAGAGTCGAATGACGAGTCAGGGGAAGAAAACGTCTTAACGGTAGCGGCCTGCGCCTGGCTTATGAGTGCAAGTATTGTCAGTAGTGTCAGTATCTTCTTCATACAAGACTGCTTCCTTTCTTGTGAAGGGACTTTATCCTCTCAGCGGCCTTTATGGAGGCCAGGTAATCATATACCTGCGGGGGGACCAGATCCCTGAACGACTTGCCCTTTATTATCCTCTTCCTTATCTCGCTTCCGCTGTACTTCCGCTCGTGGTGGAAGCAGTGCTTCCTCGCCTTTATCCCGTTCTTTCTGAAGCACTCTATGGTCCAGATGTTCCTGGAGTATGCGACATCGAACCTGAAGGCATTCTTTATGGCCGTCGTCCATAGTATGTCGTCGTGGAAGTCCTCCACAGAACTTATCTCGAAGTTTGTTATGCCTGCGCCTTCAAGCGCCCTCTTCGTCATTTCTATCCTCTCCTCAAGTGTGAACGGGTTCTTCATGGTCCCCTTCTCTGTCGCGGAGCCTATGATAATGTACACCTTGCCGTATTTCCTCGATAGCCTCTCTATGACCTCGAGATGCCCGCGGTGGAATGGCTGGAACCTCCCGACGAACAGCGCGTTTTTCATGGAGTAGTTTTGCAGTTCAGGGATTATAAGTAGTTTATCGCGGGGAGTTTCCGATACATTTAAAAGCCTTTCCTCGATGTTGCTTTCACCTTTAAATAACTTACGCCTGTATTAATACCAGCGCAGGGTGTTTATGATGTCAGGATTCAACGTGAAGGTCGAGAACGTCGTGGTCTTTGCAACTCTCGGGATGGACGTCCCGCTTGAAAAGATA
>CAZGWZ010000088.1:0-4481 GCA_964529545.1 uncultured archaeon | reverse complement strand
TAGACAGGTTCCTCTTCAAGATAAAGATGGGCTATCCGACGTTCGAGGAGGAGAAAGAGGTGATAAAGAGGAACATAGCGCTGAGGGGCTTTGAGGAGTACGGGATAAATGCGGTTGCAAGCCCTGAGATAGTCACCGAGATGCAGGAGACGGTCAAGAGGATATATCTGAGCAGCGAAATCGAGCACTACATAGTCAAGATCGTGGAGGCCACAAGAGACCCTCAAAAGTACAGGATAGACCTCGGCAAGTACATAGAATGGGGCGCGTCCCCAAGAGCTTCCATATTCATGTTCATATCAGCCAAGGCCAACGCTCTCATGAAGGGTGACACGTACGTGACCCCGTCGCACGTGAAGAGCATTGCAAAGAACGTGCTGAGGCACAGGATAATACTAAACTATGAGGGCCTTGGTGAGAACATAGACACAGACCAGATAATATCTGAGATTCTTTCAAAGGTCCCGGTGCCGTAGATGGTTTCTGAACTCAGGATAAATGTGGCCTCCGTCCTCAGAGAGCTCGAGGTCGCGCTTAAGGTGCTCACAGAAGCAAAGATAATGAGCAGGTACAGAAGGATAATAAAGGGAAAGGGCCTTGAGTTCGAAGACTTCCGGGAATATAGCCAGGATGACGACGCGTCGTCGATAGACTGGAAGGCCAGCAAGAGGGCGAACAGGCTCATGATAAGGAGGTACAAGGAGGAGCGTGACATGAACGTCTTCTTCGTCGTGGACGTCAGCTCCAGCATGCTCTTCGGCTCGACCGCCAAACTCAAGTACGAGTATGCCGCAGGCCTGGTCGCTGCGCTCTCCCACTTCGTGCTCCAGAGCGGCGACAAGATAGGGCTTGTGATGTTCTCGGAAAATGTGGTTAAGTACCTCAAGCCGGGAAAGGGAACGGACCATTTCTACATAATGCTAAAGCACCTTCTGACAGCGGATTTATACGGAGGCGGATATAATATATCAAACGCGCTGGAATTCCTGATGAACACCGTCGGGGAGAAGAGCATGATGTTCCTAGTATCTGATTTCATAGGCATGGAGAAGGGTTGGGAGAAGAGCATGAAGATATGCTCAGGCAAGTTCGACGGGGTCGCTATAATGGTGAGGGACCCGAGGGACAAGAAGCTTCCCAAGGGGACGGGGCAGATAGTCATATCCGACCCGTTCTCCGAAAAGGAGGTTCTGGTGGACAGCACGGACAAGGAGAGGATTGAATACGAGAGGCTCGTGGCGGAGCAGGACAAAGCGATAAAGAATGCGCTCCAGAAGGGAAGGTGGGACCTGCTTGAGGTCTCAACGGAAAGCGACTTCGTGATGCCTGTAATAACATTCCTGAAGAGGAGGGAGCTACTATTGAGATAACATTCCTTAACCCCATGTACCTTTGGTTCTTTCTTTTCGTGCCTGCGTTGCTTTTTGTGCACTTCGTCAGCCTTAGGAAGATAAAACGAAGTGCCATGATGTTTGCAAACTACGAGGCCATGGAGAAGGTGTTCGGAAGTAAGATTCTCGGAAAGAACTACCCTGTGCTCTTCATAAGGGTGCTTACGCTCGTATTCCTCATACTTTCGGTGGCCGGAGTCGTGGTTGTTTATGAAGCCCATGTAAGCGATTACGATTACGCTCTCGCAATAGACGCCTCCGCAAGCATGCTTGCAGGGGACTACGACCCCGACAGGATATCCGTTGCAAAGAGCTCTGCGCAGACCTTCGTAGATCTCGTGCCGGAAATGTCGAAGATATGTGTCATGAGCTTCGCAGGAACGAGTTTTGTTAAGCAGGAGCTCACGGATGACAGGGAGCTTGCGAAAAGCGCGATAGACGGGATAGGCATAGAGATCTCAGGAGGAACCGCTATAGGCGAGGCCATAGTCTCTTCATCCGACATGCTGCTCTCAAGCGATAAGGACAAGTCGATAATACTCCTTACGGACGGGGAGAACAACATAGGCATATCGATAGAGGAGGCGCTCGAGTACGCAAAGAGGTTCAGAGTTACCGTAAACACGATAGGCATAGGAACAGATAAGGGCGGTAATATCGGAAACATGAGCGTCTATCTGGGGCTCGACGCCGAGACACTGGAGGAGATAGCGAACGAGACCGGAGGCAAGTACTACAGGGTGAACACGAAAAGGCAGCTCGAAGACGCATACAGGTCTATTGCGACAGGGAGCGAGCAGACTGTGTCGGTGGACATGACATTATACATTATGCTTCTAGCGCTTTCCCTGTTCCTCGTGGAACTCATACTCGTCAACACAAAGTTCAGGACCATACCCTGAGGCATCAGCCGATCTTAGAAAGCGTATCCTTGTACTCCTTAAGGAGAGAATTGTAGAGCGCTATTATCCTCTTGGTCTCTTCCTGGATGCCGATCTTGACTTCTGACGGAAGGCTGTCGTACATCCTGCGGAGCTCGAGGTAATCGTCCATCGCGTCTTCATGCCTGCCCATCTCGACGCTCTGCTCCGACAGAAGCAGGAGCTTCCTTATCTTCTCTATCCCTGCGGCATGCTCCTTTGAAGGCTTCGTCTCTTCTGGCTCATCCTTAGGCGCCTCAGCTGCCGGCTTCTCTTCTTCAGGTTCTGGGATGGTCTCCTCGGGCTTTGCGGGCGCAGGTACTGCCTTAGGCTTATCCACGACCTTCTCGGCCGGCTTTGGAACATCTTTCTTTTCGGGGGGCATCTGAGGAGCAGCCTTGGGTTCGCCTTTTCCGCGATGCTTGCTCACTATGCCTGATATCTTAATCTTTAGCGCGCTCTCAGGCTCGGATCTCGGCTCCTGCGTCTCAGGACTCTTCTGCATCTCGGAGACCTCCTTTCTCAGGGATTCGATGTCCGCTTCTTCCTTCTTCTCGGTCACGTTCCTTATTATGCCCACGGAGCTGTCGACAAGAGAGAGGAGCTCCTCCTCGGTTATCGGCCTTCCGCTGTATTCGAACTCGTCAATCCTCATCGAGAAGTCTATTACCTGCTTTCTCATCGCCTCGTCAACGCCCTTCTTTCCGAGAACCTCGTTGAGCTCCACGTAATCGAACTCGCGGTTTATCTCGAAAAGCTCGCCGAAGAAGTCCTTGGTTATCTTCTTGAGCTTCTTTACCATCTGGCGCATATCCGTGGTGCCGGCCTCGTTTCCAAGTGCATCTATCTTCCTTGTGAAGAGCCTTCTGAGCACTTCCTCCCTTGAGAGCCTGACGTCCCTTCTGTCCTGCACCCTCTTGTAGTTTATGATGAGGATGGCCACAACACCAGAGAGTACGCATGCGGCCGCCAAAAGAGCGTATCTAACGACTGGATCCATGCTATTCGCCCCTCATCCTCCTGTATATGTAAAGGAGGACCGTCTCCTTCCTGTAGACGTATAGTAGTATTGACACGATTACTAATAATATGATTATAACGATGAATATGGACACGTCCACCCAGAAGTCCACACAATCCCCGCTGCAGTCGTACAGCTCTCCTGCCTCGCATATGGCATTGCCGCACACAGGAGCGTCAGGAGAGACCACGCATGGAGCGCACGGGCCGCCGCAGTCCTCTCCTGTCTCACAGTTGCCGTTCGCATGGCAGTTCTGCATCCCGTCTGAGCATGTGGCGCATGAGGCGCACGGGCCGCCGCAGTCGGTAAGTATCTCGCACATGCCGCCGTGGCAGTTCTGTATACCGTCGAAGCATGTCGGATTGGGCGTGTATATGCAGTGCCTGGACTCAAGCGGCTTGGTGTTGCTGGTGCTGCAGTTGGACAGGTCCACGCATGTCCTAAGAATTATGCCATCTTTTGAACACGCAGACCAGGCGGTGCACCTCCAGTTCTCTATGCAGGTGATGCCTCCCAGTCCCTTCCTGGAAGAGGGACCTGAGACCCTGGGCGGCTCGGCATCGAACACTATGAGCCTCCATTCATGCGCAACGACGAACTGGCCGTCGCTTACCATGACGGTTATGTTCCTGATGCCCGAGTCGGTATAAGAGGCTGTGAAAGTGAAGTTAGACTGGAAACCGTATGCGAGCCCACCCGCGCCGATCACCTCAGCGGAATCGAGATACCACAGGGCAAAGGGTATGCCGTTGTCGTCTGTTATGTTCACCGAGAAGAATACGGAACCGCCCTCGCTCATTGTGATGTTGTAAGGTACGGGTATCCAGGATGTTATGTTAGGGGGGTTGTTCGCCCACTCGGTGACGCTGAAGCTTCCCACATACCAGTCTACTCCGCCATAATCGTCACTTGCTGTGTAGTTCACCGTGTAGTTGCCTATGTCCCCGAAGGGTGGAGTGAAGTCTATCTCACCGCTGTAAGAATCTATTCCGAATATGGTGCAGTTGGCGTCAGTTACATTGAGCTTGCTGCAGTTTATGAAATCCACGCCAAAGGTTATGTTGTCCCCGTCCTCGTCCGTTGCGTTGACATCGTAGTAGAAAGGATACGACCAGTCTACGGTCATCGCGCCCAGCCCTCCTATAAGAT
>CAZGWZ010000087.1:0-4484 GCA_964529545.1 uncultured archaeon | reverse complement strand
CTGTCTACGGAAGGACAGGCATTGGAATAGATGGACCTGCTCCGGGTTATTCTGCTGTTGATGCTGCTGAAGTTAGAGGTAAGTACCTGGGTGATACGTATACTGCTAATCAGGACTGGCTTCAGGACGTAACGGATAACAGAGGAAGGGAGGTTTATGGAGCTGCGGTAAAGGGCGGACAGAACGATGGTAAATACCTGGACGAGAGCTATTTTGACAGGGCTGTGAGTTTTTACAGTGCCTGGAAGAAAGGCTGGAAGAAGGGAATAAAGGATTATGCAACATACTTCGTCAAGACTGTTCTTTCAAAAAATCACGAGGATGGTCATTATGACCATGACCTTAAGGATGAGAAAAAGACAGAAGAGTATGCCGTTGGTGAAGTAGCTAAGCTTGCAAAGAGGGATAGAGCTGTCAGGGACGCTCTTAACAGTCACTACAGTCAGGGCAAGGGGTCTCCTACGGTCGAAGGGGTAGACGACAGTCTGCTTAGGGTATATGCCAGCCTTAACTAGGGGTGATATGATATGAAGGTAAAGATGCAGAGGATTTCGGTAAGGAAGGAGAAGGATTACGGGCAAGACGTAGACATGCTCATATCTCTTGTTACCCAGAAGGGGCTGGATCCTTTTGCAGCTGATAGGAAGGTCAGCATGCTCTATGCGCTCGAGGCAGAGGAGATCAGTATAAAAAACTTAGAGGAGATTGCCTAAAGGTGGTGTGAGATATGTCAATATGGTCAATACCCAACGAGAGCGACCTTTACACAGAGGACGCCGCAGAGAGGCCGAGGTCTAATAGAATGTCGTCAGGTTTTGGTGTTGTTTTAAACAAGATAGGAGAGGAAATTCTAAAAAAAGTGTCCCGTTCTCGTGGCGATACCATCTATGGTGGTTTTTACGATTCTCTAATTCATGGTATGCAGGCTTCATATAACGCGGCAAAACACAGGGACGGTAAGGCTGTAATGAAGATGCCAGATATACCTTTAGTGAAAAAGGTCATCCAGGAGCCATGGGCCTTTGCCCACCTGGCATATGGACTTGGTTCATATGATGCTATATACACAAAGGAGAGCAATGGAAGGGAAGGCATCATTTACGTCCAGGAGAAGGGAACGAATGTTGACACCGCAGAGCTGCTGCAAATGGTAGAAGAGGCACGCATAAAGGATGTTTCTTTGGAGAATAATGTTACAAAGGCGCTTGCTGAGGGGTATGTTAACAACGACACCATAAATGCTGGTGGCATTTACGAGCTTACTGACGGTGACGTACTTCAGAAGAATCTTCTCGATCTTGAGAAGCTTAAAAGGACTTACAAGATGGCAGAACCTGCGCTATACGGGAAGAAGGGTAAGAAGACGCACGTTGCCACAACGCACACCGGAGAGAAGATATACAGGTACGACAAACCGTCCGCCATGGACTTCCTCAAGTTCTACGGTGAGATGGATTTTCTCTACACAGGTGTCAGCTCAACTGCGGCACTCGCAGAGAAGCTCCTTTCAGGAGTTGGCGCGCAGAGGATATACGATGCAGAGGTTACAAGTGTGGTAAAGAGTACACTCAAGAGGTACAACGGAACCAACCCCCTTAACTTTTACATGAACTAGGACAACATCAAAAACTATTAAACCTTTGCCGGACAATTAATTATCATGGCCACTATCCCAGAGATGCTCCAGCAGTTCCTCTGTTACGGCAACAGTAACTGCATGCAGGAGTTCCAGCAGTATGCCTACAAGCCCATGGAGGGCATCTTCTATGCCGTGTTCTTCCCGATAGTGTTCATCATAATATTCGTCTACATAGTCTCAACCGCGCTTTCCCTCAAGTCGAGAGGAATAAAGATGCTGATAGCGGTCGCTGTGTTCGCCTTCATAATACTCCAGGGATGGTACCATATGTTCATGATGCTGGGCCAGATGTGGCTGTTCGTGATAGTCATACTGGGATTCTTCTGGGTGCTAGTGTACACCTTCAAGGGCAAGAAGCAGGAGGCCCACGGAAGGACAGGTGTGGCCGGTGCGGCAGGAGCCGCAGGCTCAATATTTGCAAGGATTGCAAAGAACGTCAGCGGCGAGGAGAGAGATCTTGAAAGGGAGATTGAGATGGCCCTCAATGAGCTGAAGGTTGTAGAAAAGGCGGTCGAATCCGGCCAAGAAGGCGCCTACAGGACGCTCGCATCCCTTCTTGATAGGCTCCATTCACTTAGGGCCCAGTACATATCGCTTCTGAAAGGGCCAGGCGGCCTGAAGTACGGCGGCAAGTTCAAGCATTACGAGAGCAAGATAGACAGCGCCATAAAGAGGCTCCAGCACCTTCAGGCCAAGGCACCGAAGGGTGGTTGATATAATAGACTTCACTTCCCTTGAGATGATTCTTCCTTTCATACTCGTCGTTGCGATAGTGTACGGCTCTCTTGAGACCGCAAGCATATTCAAGAACAAGGCCATAAGGACCATAATCGCGGTCGTCATGGCTTTCTTTGCGATAAGCAACTACCAGATAGTCCAGCTAATAAACGGCCTGCTCCCGTTCGCGGCAATCGTGTTTGTGCTGATATTCATAGCAGGTTACGTCAGGAAGTCCATGAGCGGCGGGGAGAAGGACAACACCGTGATAATAATCATAATGGCCCTCGCGATGCTCTTCATAGCTTCTTATGCCAATTCCCAGGGCGGGTACATGACTTACCAGTACACGGAGTTCCTGTGGGTCATAGGAGTCGTGGTCGTGATAGCCATACTCTACGGCGCCTACAAGATGAAGGGCCCGGCTTGAGTGGTTGGTATGGCAGGCCCCTTCTCGGGAATGGTCGATTTTCTCAATGCCTGGGGCGTGTTCAACTACCTGGCGCTCCTACTAGCTTTCATACTCCTATACTACATCTTCATGTACGTTCTGAAGAAGAAGGTCAGTCGCATACAGAAGGATGCGTACAGGAAGGTCATCTCGCTTGTACTCTCGGCCCTGATGGTAATAGGGATGTACATGCTCGTGTTCTCCGGGGCTGGGTCTGCCACGTCCATAATCGTGGGCATAATCTTTGCAATAGTCGTAGTGTTCTTTGCCGTAACCCTCATAGGAAGGCTCATGGGCATCGATGTCCCGGACATGCTCAAAAAGGAGTTCGGTCGAAGCGAAAGCCTTGCAAAAAGTTTATAAGTATTAGTGGACAATAACATAACATGGGACTATTCGAGACGATGGTTCAGAACATGCAGAGGATGGAGTTCTTCCAGTACCTCTTCCCATTCCTTCTAGCATTTGCCCTTCTATATGGCATGATGCAGTGGGTCTTCAAGGAGAACCTTGGAGGTAAGAGGGTTCACACTCTGATCGCTCTTGTTCTGTCATTCTTCGTAATGCTCTACTCAAGCATCAACCCATGGCTTTACGGGTTCCTTACGAACGCGTCTGGTGCATGGCTCGGGATAGCGGTGATACTGCTGTTCGTCGTGCTTGCGACGGAGCTTCTCGGCCTGAACATAAGAAGCGTAATGGGCGGGGAAGGCCTCAACAAGTGGGTCAAGTACGCGATACTTCTTGTTATCGTGTACCTCATAGTTGTGGGTCTCCTCGGCGGCAGCATCTTTTCGATGTACGTGCCATGGCTGTCCGGCAGTGATCTATGGACCGTTGTCCTTGTGATCATAATAATCGCCGTAGTGTTCGCCTTTGTCGGCGGAGAGGACAAGGGCAGCTCAGCCGCCAGTGAAGGCGAGAAGAAGTAAATTGTTTTTATTTTGATTTAACCGCTCAGGTCAGCCTCTAGGCTCTGGGCGAAGCAGATTAATCCCCGTCGTCTTCCTTGGGCGGGGCGTATCTTGGTGTTTCCTCTTCTTCAGGAGTTGCGCTAGCCTTGGGCTTGGAGACCACCGGAACGGATGACGTGCCTACTGCCGCGGACTTGAGCTTCTTGATGGACTCAAGCATTGGCGTAAGTGACCCCTTCATGACCTCTTCGAGCGAATCTATCCTTGCGTTGGTCTCTTCCATGCTCTGCTTGATGCTTCCTAAATCATCCTTTATCTTTCCCATCTCTTCGGGTGCAGGTCCTGATGCCTGCGCAGAGCTGTTCTTCATGTCGGCCGACATCTTCTCGGTCTTCTCCTCGAGGTCCTGTATCCTCTTTGACATGTCGTGCCATTTCTCTTCGGTGATCTGCTCTATGAGCTCCTCGACGTCCCTCCTCTTACGTTCCTTCAGTTCCCTTGCCCTGTCGTCCTTGTCCTTTGGCAGTGGCGCACGCGCAAAGGGTATGGGTTCCCTTTCCATTGGCTGCGGCGGGCCTCTAGGGACGTCTCTTTCGAAATCTGAGATTAGCGCTCCGGGACCCATCTTCCTTTCCTGCGGAAGGTCGTCCATGTCGAAGTCATCATCCATCATGTCGTCATCTCTCCACTCTGTCGGCGCGAACCTGTCCTCTGGATATTGGTCCTGCTGGCCTCTCATCGGCGGGCCCATCTGTGTGTTTGG
>CAZGWZ010000086.1:0-4495 GCA_964529545.1 uncultured archaeon | reverse complement strand
ATATCTCGATAGAAAGTGCAAAGATGGATGTGATGGTGTTGGTTATGAAGACCCAAGAACATGTGGAACAAAACCGATATGCCAAGAAAATGAATGCTTATCAATAGGAACAGATGACTGCTACAAAGATGAGGATTGTGACGACGGTTACATATGTGAACAGACCCGTTTTAATTGTGTTCCAGATACTGGTTGATTGGTTGGGCGGCACTTGACGGTCAGAATATGGATATCGGAAGTATCAGAGAAAGAGTTAACTGCTTCGCTTTTGAACGGATGCGTAGATGCCGTGCCCTGTTATCGGCGGGTAACGCCCTAGAAACCTTGTCGTGGTAATCGTCCGAGACCTTAATGCAGTACTGGGCATCCTCTATCAAGAGGTAACCTAGTTTAAAATAAAACATGTTTTATACTTTACGGTCGGGCGTCCGGTCAACTTGCGGAACTACTGGCTTTCACGCGCGGCAGGCTCTTTTATATCAATTGCGAGAATTATTTATTATGTCGAGTACTTGGAAGACAAGGGAGGAGACGTTCCACGGCAGCAAGTGGGGCTTCGTGGTCATCGCCCTCGTCATATTAATCGTACTGTCGCTACTAGGAGCGATATTCTACCTCATAGGGGAAGGCATAAAGGGAGCGGCCCAGGACCCAAGCGGCATCTTCTTCTATTCAGGCACGACGCTCGGGCTCGTGATAATAGCGGTGCTGATTGCAATAAAGATAGGCATAATAGCCATGACGTCGGTGTCATCCTTCTTCGGGTTCATACACGGCATACTGGGGCACATATGGGCGCTGTTCACTAACATATACCTCCTCGTGCTCACCGTAATACTTACGATAGTGCTGCTCGTCGCGCTCTTCGGTGCTGTGGCAAGCGACGTGCAGATAAGCTTCTCGAACCCGATAGTCATAGCGGTCCTGGTGCTGCTCCTGATAATATTCTTCCCGTTCGCCATATTCCTGATAGACCAGTTCAGCTACGAGCATGAATGATGCAGAATCTGTAAGAAGAGTTTCTAGTAAGCTAAGCGCTCACTGCTGGCTGTCAAGAGAGACGTGTGAAAGCTCTACAGGCTGCGGGGCGCCCTTGTGCCTCACTGCCTTTCCTAGCATCACGAGCCTCTTCTTCGGCCCCGGAAGCGAGCCCTCAACTAGTATGTAGTTCTTCGGCACATTGCCGTATCCGACGAAGCCGCCCTTCGGCTCTATCCCGTCCTCGCCGATCTTGAGTATCTTCTTGTTGTACTCTGCCCTCGTCTGGAATCCGAGCTGGCCTGCCATCGCGACGGCTCCCGGAAGTACCCTTCCCGGGGTCACGGCGCCGATGTTGCCTATGTGCCTTCTCTTGCCGCCGCTCTTCCTGTTCCTTATCTTGACCCCGAACCTCTTGACGACGCCGGAGAACCCCTTGCCCTTGGTAACGGCCCTGACGTCGACTATCTCGCCCGGTGCGAAAACGTCAGCAGGGCTGACCTCGCTTCCGAGCTTCTCAAGGGCATATGCCCACTGCTTGTCGACATCGCCTGAGAGCGGCACCTCGAAGACCTCGGGCTTCTTCTTGTAAAGTCCGGATTCCCTGGGCTTAGTGCTCATAATGAGCCTCACTTCGGATATCTCGTCGAGCTTCTTTCCCACGAGTTCCTTCTTCATGTGCGGCTTCTTCGGGATGTTGAGCTTCCTTTCGAGATCCTTTGCAAGCTTCTCGGACCATACCGTGCCCTCGTTGACGAGGTTGCCGGAAACGTCCTTCGTGTATATCTTTATCCCGCACACGGCGAGCGGCGGGCAGTCAAGGACGGTTGCGGCCTCGAATATCTCCTGGCCGTGCGTCGCAGACCCCTTCTTGTTGTCGGTGTAGGCGACCTGGGTCATGCCTGCCTTGTATCCTGCGAAGGCGAGCGGCATTATCCTGTCTCCCTGGGCGCTCCCGGTAACGGTCATGCCCGGGTATATCCGCTTGGCCCTCTTCCTTGGCCAGAACGCCCTGCTTCCCGCAACCGGTTTGTGTCCCTTTGCCATGATAAACACCCAAAATCAGTATCTACATTCTCCTGCCCCTTCTTCCGCCGGCCTTCCTCGTGGTGTCGTGCGGTACGGGGGTCACGTCCTTTATCCTTCCTATCCTGAGCCCTACCCTGACAAGGCCTCTTATCGCGGGCTGCGCGCCCTCTCCTGGTATCTTCTTCTTGTGGCCGCCGGGCGCCCTTATCCTTAGATGCAGACCTGTGATTCCCTTCTCCATCGCCTCCTCAGCTGCCATCTTCGCGGCCCTCACCGCAGGGAAAGCCTTTCCCTTGTCCTTGTCCCTGTCAGTCGCCATGCCGCCGGAGACCCTTGATATGGTCTCTGCGCCGCTGATGTCGGTTATATGGATTATAGTGTTGTTCTCGCTCGAGTATATGTGGGCGATTCCCCACTTCTCTTCTCTTGCCATGTTCATTCACCCTTCCCCTGCACGACTGACGCGACCTTTATCTTAGCCTCTTCGTCAACCGGGATTATGTAAGCAGGCGACTTGGCCCTCTTGCCGTCTATCGCGACGTGCCCGTGGGTTATGGACTGCCTTGCGGCGAGCGCTGTCGGGGCAAGGCCCCTCTTCCAGACGACCGTCTGCAGCCTCCTCTCCAGTATGTCATTGACTGAAAGCGCAAGGACGTCGTCGAGACTCTGTCCCTTGTCAAGCAGCCCGAGCTTGACGAGCTTGTCTATCAGAAGCTTGACCTTCCTCTCGTCCTTCTCTGCGATGAGCTCCCGGGCCCTTCTCCTGTAGTTCCTGAGTATCTCCTGGGCTATGAGCATCTCCTTTCTCCTTCGGAGGCCATAGTTCCTCATCGTGTCCTTCCTGTCCTTTATGTCGTCGGAGTCCCATGACATCCTCGGCTTCTTGAATCTCTTCTTTATCTTTCTCATGAATCATCACTTCTTTGCAGTCTTAGCCTTCGACCTGCTCACGCCGACGGTCGCGGACTTCCTGAACGAGCTCCTCGTCCTCTGACCCCTCACCGGAAGTCCGGATATGTGCCTTATGCCCCTGTAGCACTTCCTCTTCTTCAGCTCGTTTATGTCCATCTTGTGGGTAAGCTCGAGCCCTGCGGAGAATATGTGCTTGTCCTTCCCGTCCTCCGGATCCGCCCTCCTGTTGAACATCCATGACGGTATGCCGTACTTGCCGGGATTGCCGATTATCTCCTCTATCTTCTTTATCTCTTCTTCGGACAGGTCGCTGACGTTCTTGGCGCCGAGACCGCTTACATCTGAGACTGCGTTGGCCATCGAGTAGCTGACTCCTCTTATGCATGATATGGCCCTGGAGACCTTCATGCTGCCGTCAAGGTCTCTTCCGCCGACCCTGACGATCTGTATCTTCCTTGAAGGCTTATCGTGCTTCTTTGCTTCCTTTGCCTTGTCTTCCTGCTCCTTGGCATCTTCCTTTGCTTCTTTTTCTTCCTTCTTCCTGTCCTTCGGCATTGTATCACTCACACCATGAATTCTTACAGTTAATGAATGTCATGACTTAAATATATGCGTACTTTGGTACTTAAAAATTTATAAAGGCTTTGCATTTGACGGCTACCGGAATGCGACACTGGCACGTCTTTCAGCTGAAAGGGCCATAAAAAGGGGTTATATTTATTTAACCCAATGCACAAAAATGTGGTAAGGAGTGATTATTATGAATAACATGAGAATCTTGATGTTTGCGCTCGTCATGTTCACGGCGATGCAGATATCCTTTGCTTCGGCTCAGCAGTCCTCTGACATAACGCTTTTGCTGACCAAGCAGACGCCATATCCGGTGGAGCCGGGTGACATAGTGAACATAGAGGTCAGCCTGCAGAACAACGGGTCGGCCTCCGAGAGCAGGACGCTCGAGATAGCGCCTTCGGCGCCATTCAGCCTGCTCCCAGGTCAGGACGCGATAAAGACGTTCACGAAGATAGACGCCCTCGACAGGGTGACGCACACCTACAAGCTAAAGGTGGACGAGAGCGCAGTCTCTGCAAACTACGAGCTGGAGTTCAGATACTACAAGCCGGGGCTGAGCAGCACCGCGGTAGTAAAGGATGTCCTGGTGAACGTCCAGGGAACGCCTCAGCTCATACTCGATGAGATAACGACGGTCCCGGAGCAGATGGAACCGGGAAAGAACATAGATGTCGAGGTGAAGATAAAGAACATAGGGACAGGCGAGGCCTCGCAGGTGGAGGTAATCCTCGAGACAACCGCTGAGACGGATACGGGAAACGTCCTCATAACACCGGTTCTCTCCGGAGGCATAGACCACCTCGGGAAGATGATGCCCGGGACGGACAATACGGCATCGCTCAGATTCCACATAGACAACGAGGCTGGATCCAAGAGCTACCCGTCAACCATAACCATAAACTACAAGGACGAGAACGGAGACAGCGGCTCGGTGGTCTATGACATAGGACTTCCCGTCAGGGGAACGCCGGTCATAGAGATACTGAGCGCCAAGGTCGACGGC
>CAZGWZ010000085.1:0-4531 GCA_964529545.1 uncultured archaeon | reverse complement strand
GGTAAATTTTCAAATAACTGGCTTCAAATAGAATTTGAATATTCTCAGAAGAATGATATGTTTGAGTACGCAAGGTACCTTCTCAGTAAATTCGGTGGGTTGATAACAAGGACTGATTATCCAAAACACACTATGAAGAATCCTGTGAGACTACCTTACATAACAGACTGTAAAGATTTCAAGACCTTTGAAGATTTTGTTGAGACTCATAAGAATAAGTACACATACATATTGTTGCAGATGGTCGGTAATGAGAAAATGGTCTTTGCTGCTTATGTTTATCTGGATGAGATGGACAGACTCTGTGGTGAATATAATGATGTGGACAGAACAGGAGACATGAGACCCAGAATGGAGAATGTAAAGAATGTAAAAAGTCTCTGTATAGGCCCAGGAGGGGATAGAGACCCGCGATTCATGAGGATAAGGTCTGACCTTCTAAAAGCCGGAATAGGACCCCACAGGATTGTTGAGCTCGCTGCCTTTGATATCGACGGGATTGTCACACCTTTCTACAAACAGCTAAGAGGAAAGGGCTTCTGAATAACATTTAAAAAGGTTACTACTAAATAATGATTAATATGCCAAAAAAGATGTTGTCAGAAGAATTGAGAGTTGAGGAATATTTCAATTTCACACGACCGAGCCCATTGACTGTCGAACAGGCTGAGATAGTGGCAGGAGAAATTGGGGAATTGAGAAAAACGCTCAGAGGCAGGGAAAGATATATAGCAAAGGCCAACAGGAAATTTGTCAAATTGTTTGGCCTTCCATGGAGAGTTGGGATGTCATACATCAAAGACACTCCAGAATACACAAAGGAAGAGATGGTTGATATAGTCCTTGAATCAAATCTGAAAAAAAGTAATAGATCCGCTATGGAATTCGTTGATAATCTCATTGAGACGTTCACCTATCAAGATAAGTATGATAGCCCTCCAGATGTTGATTTTGAGAACTCTGATTATCATTATGGCATATTCTTGTCTGACGGTCTTTTGGCAACCAGATACGGAGCATTCAAAAAAATAGAAAGAGATGGCAAGACGCTATACAAGCCTATGATTATGAGAGACAGTTCAATGACAGGCATGGAAATGGCCTGAAAATAGTACACTTTACGATGATGTGGCAAAATGAAACTATACAAATCCTCAGATATACCAAAGATACTTAGCGACCTTGGTTTTTATGAGAATGGTACTACATACAGAATGATTGTTGGTGGATGCGTCATCAAGGACGGTGGAATTCTTACGGTAACAAGACTTAAGGAAGACGACCCTTTCAGGTATGGAGAACTGACGATGCCGCAGGGAGGTTTGAAGGTTGATGAAACTCCAATAGTTGGTGGAACAAGGGAAGTGAAAGAGGAGACGAGTGTAGAGACATTCTCCGGCGACCTCACAAAATTTGCATTCATGAATCATAATAACATAATTAAGAATAGGGAAAAGGTTGTAGCTGTAATAGAGCCTAATGGAAACACATGGTTCAGGTATAAGGATTCCGAAAAGGGTTACTGTTCTACTATTTTTGATTTGAAACCAAAGCCGTTCTCAGAACCAGACGAGATTGAAGCTGAAAGTGGGTATCCTCATTACGAGCCTATAAAGAATGCACTGGGCAAAGGTCTCAAAAATTATACTCCTATGAATCAGATATTTCTGGAGATGGTTGCACACTACAATGGTGTTGATATTCTGAGAGAAGGCGATATGATAACAGAACCAGTACCTATTGAAAACTTCCTAAACTGGAAATGTGAATGAATAAATTTGTATCCAATCATCAACCTATTGTCGTCCTGAGAACACGATATCCCTTCTTCTCTATCGCCTTTGCGACCTTGTCCTGAAGCGCCTTACCCGGGGTCAGTGAAATCGTGTAACCCCCCCGCCCGGTTCCTGAAATCTTTGCGCCGAGAGCGCCTGCGCTCTTTGCCGCCGCTATTATCTCCTCTGCCTCGTCGCATGACAGGTTCATCTGCCTCAGAAGCTCATGGTTCCTGTCCATCAGCGCGCCGACCTTCGCTAAATCATCCGACTCCAATGCATTCCTCGCCTCGTTTGCAAGCTTCTCGTATTCGGTGAACAGCCTCTTGAACTTCACAGGGTCATCTTCCATCTGGCGCCTGACATCGGCAACGACCTCTCTTGTCTCCTGAGATATGCCTGTGCTGCCCAGAACCACCTCGACCGGCTCAGGCAAAACGATATGCTCCATCGTATTCTTTCCGTCATCAATGCCCTTGACGAACCACAGGAGGCCACCGCAGGTGGCGCAGGTGTTGTCTATCCCGCTCGGTGTACCCGCTGAGCCCTTCTCCGCCTCGTAGGATATCCTGTTTATCTGTTCGTCATTCAAGTTCAGGTCCAGCATTTCCGAGAAGGCCCTTGCGATTGATGTGGCCATCGCGGCGCTGGCGCCTATGCCGCTCGTGCAGAAAAGATTCCCTGAGAGCGTGATCCTCACCGGATGCCTTTTGACGTCTATCTTCATGAAGTCGAGAAGGAGCTTCATGGACCTCTCCATCTCCCCCTTCTTCTTTTCCTTGTAGCCTTCCGTCGCCGGCCTTCTGTCTATGAGCTCGTACTTATCCGAAGGTACTATCTCGGCCACGGTCCGGTCTCCTATCGCGGAAGCTATCGAGGGAAGGTTGTAGACCACGAAATGCTCGCCGAAGAGTATGATCTTCCCGAAGCCGGTTCCACGACCTCCTTTCTTAGAAGCTGTCATTCACATCTCCCTTTCCACCATGAAGTCAGCGAATGCCCTTATCTTCTCCTTCGCATCGTTCTTGGGCAGAAGCGGTTCCACGTCAGCCCAGGCGTCCTTCACCATCTTTCGTGCGAACTCCTTGGCATATTCAACGGAGCCTGCTGATTTTATTATTCGTATGGCTTCCTCTATTATCATCTTATCCTTCGTGTGCATCTTGAGTATCTGAAGCAGCCTATTCCTCGACCTGGCGTCCGTGTTCTTCAGTGTGTGTATGACAAGCAGTGTCCTCTTTCCCTCGTTTATGTCATCTCCCGTTTCCTTTCCCCAGCCCTTCCCGGGGGCTATGTTCAGTATATCATCCTGTATCTGGAAGGCGACGCCTATGGACTCAGAGAATCTGCCGAGCTTCTCCTCCAGCTCCTCACTTCCTTCGTTTAGTATGACCGCAAGCCTTGCGGCGAGCCTTGCGAGAACCCCGGTCTTGTAGGCGCACATCTGCAGGTAGTGGGATTCCTTTATGTTGTCTGCATCCGCAAGCCCGTTATGCCAGGCTATGTCGGATCCCTGGCCGTAGTGTATCCTTATCATCTCCTCTATCGTGGCCCTGTATGCCCTCAGAACGGTCTTTTCCGGGAACTTATCGGACAGCTTCGTGAAGGGCGCGAACGCAAGGAAGTACATGAAATTGCCCGCATTTATGGCCACATCGACGCCGAAGAGCTTATGCGTGCATGGTCTGTCACGCCTCATGTCGGAATCGTCCTCGATGTCATCGACGAGTATGCTGCCCTCATGCAGCATTTCGAGCGTCGCCGTGAAGTCCATGACCTTATCTGAATCGCCGCCTAGTACATCGTTATATAAAAGGAAAAGCGCCGGCCTCCATCGCTTGCCGCCTCTCTTGAGGAAGTCCCATACAGGATCCGCAAGGGTCTTCTGGACGGCATCCTTAGTGTAAGTGTAAGTGGGCTTTCCGAGGAGCCACTCCATGTACTTCTCTGTGAAGTCCTCGGGAAGGTACTTCCTTATCACCTTGTCAATGACATCCTTCTTGCCCTCAAGGAAGCTCATTATGTCCTCGGCCATACTAACTGTATGTTTTTGTTATATTTAGCGTTTACGGTACAACAAGCGCGTGCATCAGCCACTTAAGGATGTTAAAATTTTAAGTACGCCCGTCAACAATATAGAATGGCTGAAATGAAAAGGGTGACGACGGGAGTTCCGAAGCTCGACTCGCTGCTTGCAGGAGGGTTTGAGGAGAACTCCGTCATAATGGTCACCGGCGGCACCGGAACGGGAAAGACCATATTCTCGCTGCACTTCATAATGGAAGGTCTAAAGAGGGGCGAGCCGTGCGTCTACCTGTCCCTGGAAGAGGAGCCTGACGAGATAAAGGCGGATGCGAGGCAGTTCGGATGGGATCTCGAACCATATGAGAAGAAGGGACTCTTCAGGATAATATTCCACGACCCGTTCGAGACGGACGTATCATCCGTCCTCGTCAACCAGATAGAGTACATAAAGGCCAAGAGGCTCGTCGTGGACTCCATATCGATGCTCGGCCTATACATGAAGGACAAGGCCACGGTGAGAAAGCAGCTCGGGAAGCTGATGAAGGCCGTGAAGAACACCGGCTGCACGACGATACTCATCTCGGAGATAATGGAAGACAGCAAGGCGCTGTCAAGGTTCGGCGTCGAGGAGTTCGTGGTCGACGGCGTGGTGGTCCTAAACTACCTGGGAATGGGCGACGAGGCCAACCGAAGCCTGCAGATAAGAAAGATGAGAAGGACAAAGCATGGCA
>CAZGWZ010000084.1:0-4558 GCA_964529545.1 uncultured archaeon | reverse complement strand
AACGCTTCCTTCAAGATATGATGCCATCTGCATGAGCGGTGCCGGCACCGTAGATATCTCGTGCGAGAGGTAGACTGACTGGATTAGCAGGGTTGCAACCAGTGCTGCAGAAAGCAGGATGCTTCCACTCCTAGGAAGGCGCCATATAACAGAGGCCAAGGCCATCGAGATCAAAGGAATCAGTATCAGCATGTATCTTGGATTCAGCGGAGGGAGCATCATGAATACCACCGGAAGGTAAAGCGCTATGGATGAAACTAAGAACATGTGGTTATCCCCATGAATCTTCGGTCTGCCATTCTGGATTAAAACGAACGCCGTTATGCAAAGCACAAGGATGAATGCGATGTTTACCATGCCGAGGCCCCATATGTTAACGCCGTACCCTCCGAGGGCGAAGTAGTAAGCGAAGGCGTAGAGCTTCTCTGTGACCGATAGCGGCGTCAGCTCCACACCTATCATGGATTTTCCGCTGTCTCCAGTCCTGTACAAGAGCTGTCCCATTGACGCTTCGATGTACGGGTATCCGCCCGATGCCGCAATCGCCGGTATCAGCCAGACACATATCCCCGCCAGAAGCAGGATGAACGCCTTTACAGCTTCCGCCGGCGGGACCTTCCTCCTCGTTGACGTGAAAAACAGGACGGGCACCAGTATCAGCAGGGCATGTATCCTCACCCCGGAAGATATG
Organism: uncultured archaeon; assembly: GCA_964529545.1. Taxonomy (GTDB): domain Archaea; phylum Aenigmatarchaeota; class Aenigmatarchaeia; order QMZP01; family JAFGSV01; genus JAFGFG01. Next base: position 3,867 of record CAZGWZ010000084.1, on the reverse strand, counting down.
CCTGCCGCAAGCGACGCATAGAAAAGATACTCCTTCTTTCCGCTCTCAAGGTGTATGTGCGCGAGGTACAGTGACACGATTACGAATAACAGTCCTGTCATGTCGGACATGGCCTTCACTCCTGAAAGCCAGAAAAGCGGGGTCGATGCGGTTATTATGCATGCAGTTAGAGCGACCTCCCTTCTCGTGAACCTTCTGGAAAGATGGTAGACCGAAAGTATCGCAAGTCCTCCGAATACAGCGCTCATGGCAGTCAGCGCCAGCAGTTCGTCGCCTGCGAATGCATAGAACAGCCTTCCGATGAATATGTACACCGGGAACCCGGGCGGATGGGGCATACTCCTGGAGACGTCGAATTCGTTCAATGCCATCGCGAAGTGAACCGAGTCCTCCTCATCAAGCGATATGCTCATGGTGGAAAGATAAGCGACCATGAAGAGTACGGCTATGACCAGTGCTACTCTGTCGTACCTGTCATGGAAGAGCCCGCATGCGATGCGTCTCATATGAAAAGCCTCCTTTTGCGAAACTTAACGGTCATCGTTGCCATAGCATTTCCGATTATCCTGTTCCTCACACCGTATTTCGAACTTCCACGAATCCTTTCGTAGTGTGATACCCGGAGCTCCTTTATCCTGTATCCCTGCATGATGGCGAGCGCCGGAAGGAAGCTGTGCATGTTATCGAAGTACCTCACGGATGATATGCAGTCCCTTCTGAACACCTTCAGCGGGCAGTTGTTGTCGTGAAGTACTATCCCGAGAATGATCCTGTTCAGCACATTGCCCACACTCGAGGAGAATCGCTTCATCTTTCCGTCCTTCCTGTCATGCCTCCATCCGCATACCATATCAAAACCATTCTCCATCTCCTTAAGCATCGATAGTATCTCTGCAGGGTCGTTCTGCAGGTCAGCATCAATCGTCGCTATTATGTCACCGCCCGAACTCATGATACCTTCGTATATGGCCGCAGACTTTCCCATGCGCTTTCCAAGCGTCAGCACCTTCGTCCCTTCCGAGCTGGCGGATTCCATCTCCCTGAGCGTTCCGTCCGTGGAACCATCATCGACGAATATCGTTTCGTGGTCTATGCCGGCGAGCGATGATTCTATCTTCCTTGAAAGCGGCGTGATGTTTCCCTGCTCGTTATGCGCAGGCACTATAACCGAGACCAGCTTTGAATTTGACACAATTCCTTTTTCCCGGGACGAATAATAAATATTGGCTGCTTGAATGACTTTTTAGTAATGCAATGCAAAAGGGAAGTATGATGAGAGTGATTATCCTTGTAGCAGCCATCATAGGCGTATGCTTCGTCCTGCTGGCGTCCTTCTTTATTCCAGGCATTCCGGTTATTAAAGAGAGGCCATCTGAATACATGTGCGAAGGATGCAATGTCATTATAGTAACCGTCGACACCTTGAGGGCCGACCATGTCTCAAGCTACGGTTACTTCTCTGAGACCACCCCTAACATGGACGGTCTCGCGTCAAGAGGCATATTGTTTGAAGATGCATATTCACAGATACCCCACACGCCGCCTTCCCACTGGTCCATTTTCACGGGTCTCTATCCTCACATCCACGGCAGGTACGCACCTCTTGATAACGGAAGCGGCCTTGTCACGCTTTCGGACGTCCTCTCGGAGAATGGCTACGCTACGGGAGCATTTACAGGAAGTCACGTAGTCTCGGGATTCAGTCACGAATTTGACAATTTCAATGGTTACACAGGCGACAAGCGCCTTCAGAATTTCGGGACTCGCATTGCCGGGGAGAGTACAGACAACGCCATATCATGGCTTGGTAACCACAGCGATGATAAGTTTCTGCTATGGGTACACTACTACGACCCCCATAGTCCGTACGAGCCTCCGGCAGGTCATGACATATTCAATTACAGCGCAACAGCTGAATATGCGGGAATCAGGTACAGCAACTACGGGCTTTCGGGACGGAAGACAATAAGGGGAGACATAGCCGACTACGATGGCGAGATCAGATATACAGACTATTCCATAGGAAGGCTGGTAAATGAGATAGAAACTCTCGGCCTCTCCGATAGAACTGTCTTCGTAATCATTTCGGATCATGGGGAATGCTTCGGGGAGCACAATTTCACAGAGTTCGGATATGACAAGAACAAGGCATGCACATTCCATGGAAAGACGCTTTACGAGGAGGAGATTCACATACCGTTCATAATAGTCAATCCGCAATCTGAATATGTCGGGTCGAGGATAGAAAATGTCGTGGAGAGTGTCGACGTGTTCCCGACAGTTCTTGGGATGCTCGGCATAGAAGCTCCCGAAAGCAACGGCGAGAGCCTTCTGCCTCTTATCGTGAATGGCACGCGGGAAAAGGATTACGTGTTCATCCAGACGATACCTAGGAAGGGATTCGGATTCTCTGTCGGCATAAAGGAAGGCGACTGGAAGTTCGTGAGGATGGTACCTTCCGAGTTTGACTTTTCTGATGACGAAGACATAACGATGAACTCGTCATCAGAGGAAGACTTCGAATACATGACAGAGCTCCTGCTTTTCACGACCATTGACGATGAGAGAATAAACCACATAGAAGACGAGAAGGAGACTGCGCTTCGCCTTGAGCAGAATCTTGGAGATGTTATATACGAAGGACAGTTACCTACGGACATTGGCATCAGCGAAGATGCCGAGAAGATACTGAAGGCGCTCGGCTACATGTCATAAGCTCACATGTATCCAAGGGCCCTGAGCTTTCTCATGGTCTCTTCACGTTCCTTGTCCTGCGCCCTTCCGGCCCTCTCTGGAGCATCTGTCTCCTCGAGCTCCCTTATTATGCCGTCTATGTCCTTTGCTTCGGAGTCTATAGGCGTCGTGCAGCAGTCGCACCCGAGGGACCTGTATCTCTTCCCGTTCCTTGAAACATAGAGGGGATTGAAAGGTATGCCGTTTGCTTTCGTGTATTTCCAGACGTCCATCTCCGTCCAGTGAAGTATCGGATGCACCCTCACGTGGGAGCAGTCGCTCCCGAAGTCGGTCTGGAATAGGTCCCACAGTTCGACGTTCTGGAGGGACTCAAATGGCGCGTCTCCGGATTCGCCTTTCATCTTTGGTCTCACTATGTGCCATTTGAACTCGGAATCCCTGGGGGAGTAGAACCTCTCCATGGCCCTCATATAATGCTCGTCGCGCCTTATTGACATTATCAGGGCGTCAAAACCGTATTCCCTGAGTACCTGCTTCAAGGCATCTGTCTTGAGTGTGCTGCAGCAGGCCAGGTGGCCTTCCTTCTCCGGGGAAATTCCGCTTCTGATAGCATCCTTGTTCTTCCAGACTATGAGGTCCAGGCCCCACTCCCTAGCGATTCTGTCCCTGAACTCGTATATCTCCGGGAACTTCCTGCCAGTGTCGAGGTGCACCACGGGAAAAGGGACCTTACCGAAGAAGGCCTTTCTTATGAGAGAGAGCATACATGTGGAATCCTTACCTGTTGAAAAAAGAACACCGACTTTATCATCATCGAAATTTGCTCTTGCATGTCTTAATATGAAAATGCTTTTGCTAACGAGTGCATTCATATTTTCATCCATTATCTCACCTTATACATCATGGATTCAGTGATATAATTTTTAATTAGTGAAATGAATCTGAAAGCGTATTGCCCGGAAATCGCAATGAAATGCTGATTCTTGCCTTTCAACTTATATTTTTTTGAGGTTAGACCAAATTTCTTTATTAATAGTTGCTGAAGGTTCATAACCTCATTTTCTGTAAAAGCGTGAGTATATAGAAAAACTCGTTTTCAAATTAGTATTTGATGATACCCATAATACATTAACCATATAGATAATGAGAATTGATTAAAATGCCAAGAACTGT
>CAZGWZ010000083.1:0-4631 GCA_964529545.1 uncultured archaeon | reverse complement strand
GTACACTGTATTCCTGTCATCCCTGCCAGACACTGCTATAGACAAGCCGAACTTATTGAACTCGCGTATTTCCACGTTCTCGACAAGATTGCTTATTACATCCATGTCATGAGGATGCACACCGTCCTTTGGCACGATGACGTATTCGCCGTTACATTTTTCCGTTGTGAAATCGCCATAGCCACAAAATTCAAGTTTATTCTTCATCTCGTTGAATTCACTTTCAGTATTTACAACTATCTGCACTCTCTTAGGGACCCAAGAATCTTCCTTCATTACAAGAAATTTTAAGGCAAAGCTTTATAATCAGGACCGACTAGAGCTTCAGCCAAGGGAAGTACCCGCGGAGCTTCTTTTCCTGCTCAGCGGTCTTTGCCGGCTGAGGCGTCGACTGCGAAGACGCCGCGGAGCTTATGACATCGGCCCTCGGCTTCTCCACGTACCTTCTCACGTACATGTCCCATATCTTTGGGTCTCTTCTGATCCGCTGCTTCGACCTCACCGAGAGGTTTATGAGAGAGCCTGTCTCGTATGTGACAAGCCCCAGGAACCTGTGAAGGTAGTAGTCCAGTATGCTCTGGCACTCCACATGCGTCCTCATGCATACCTTGGCTGCGCGCCTGACGATGGTGTTCGAGAAGACGGGCGTCTCCGGAGTTGCATAGAAGACTATGCTTGTCAGCATGACGGCGAGGGGCTCTGTGAGGCCGGTCCTGCAGCTTGTTATCATCCTTTCCCCGTGGTCCCTGAAAAGGACGTTCTCAAACTCTTTCCTTCCGACCCCCCTGGAAGGGAACTTGAGGAGCTCCTCGCTAAGAGACACCGAGAGCGACTGCTTCTTCTGATCCCTGTTTATGAAGCCTCCCATGGCGTACCTTATGACGCCGGCCTTCGATAGGACGGATACATACTCCTCTGACTTCTCAAACTGTCCCTGCACGGCGCTTATTGGGACGGCACCACCGATGCTCCTCACGGTCCATGCGAAATCAACTAGTTCGCTGGCCTTGTGGGATACCGAAAGAAGCTCAGGGGCGAACGCCTTCTCTATATTCTCAAGCATGTTGTATTAATGTGACGTGAAAAATTAAAAAGGAGAAGCTGGGACGGACTACTTCTTGTTCTTATAGAATCCCTTGTCGACGCTCTTCCAGTACTTCTTGTGGCCGAATTCCTTCTCTATCTGCCTTCCGTACCTCTGCCAGTCGTTAAGGCCCACGAGCGAGGTGAATGACCCGTCCGGATTCTCCCTTATTCCGTAGATTTTGTATCTTGATCTGGTGTACTTCCTGAAACCCTTCTTCTTTCCGGTGGCTGCACTCATGTATCCCCTGAAACCGTTCTCGGCCGAATTTATCGCGCCGAGGTTGATGTCTTCTACGGTCATTGCGCCTTCAGGAATCCTGTACGTGCTCTGGACCATCACTATGCTGTTTCTTATCTCGTCAGAAGCTCCGGCAACATACACCGTGCACTGCTTGGGATTGAGATCCAGATCGTATGGACTGATATCCATATCAGATTCTGCAGGCAATATTCCGTTAAGCAGAGATGCTACGCCATATGCTGCATTTCCAATAGACATGAGACTCTATTTGGCAGAAAGAAATAAAAATGACAGGTTTTCTACATCATCACAATAATTCGAGTCATACTCCTATCCAAGCTGAGACAAAAAGCAGTTGGATGTAGTGTATAGCTAACATCATCTCTAACTTATTTCGCCCCAGCCGACCAAGTGCCATCTTCCCATAACCTGCCTTGATATCGCCACCCTCTCGCCCCTGTCAGCGCAAACGGGAAGCTTGAGCTTTATCGTCGAGACGTCCGACTTCTTCGTCATCACGCCCACGGTCCTTGCAGTGCCGACGGTGAGCATGAGAGGAACCCCCTCCTTGAGAGGCTCGACCTTGGTCTTGTCCTTTATACCGACCACCCTGTCCAGCATCTGCACCTTCATGTTCAGCTCGCTCCAGACCGGCGGAAGCGTCCCGGGCTTTCCCATGACAGAGCCGGAAAGAGCGTCAGACTTGGAAAGCGACGGATCCAGATTTGTCGACACCCCGAGAAGGCCTCCTGGCGTGACCGACTTCTGATTCTTCATTGCCTTCTGAAGGCCTGTAATCGTCGTTGAGAGGGGCCTGACCTTGCCCTGCACGTTGTAGCCGGGCTTTATCTCTATCTCGTCGCCTATCTTCAGCTCTCCCCTCACAAGCGAGCCTCCAAGGACACCGCCCTGAAGCTTAGGTATGTCAGTCCCGGGCTTGTTGACGTCAAAGCTCCTCGCGACAAGCATCTTCGAACTCGCCTTCGGGTCCCTTCCAGGAGTCTTTATGGTCTTCTCTATGGTCTCGATGAGGGCGTCTATGTTCACCCTGTACTGGGCTGATATCGGGACTATAGGCGCGTTCTCAGCGACAGTTCCCTTTAGGAACTCCTTTATCTCATTGTAGTTTTTCTCGGCCTCTTCCTTCTCTACGCGGTCTATCTTGTTCTGGACGACAACTATATTCTTTATGCCGGCTATGTCGAGCGCGAGCAGGTGCTCGCTCGTCTGTGGCTGCGGGCACGGCTCGTTCGCGGCTATCACGAGTATCGCGCCGTCCATGAGGGCAGCCCCCGAAAGGACTGTCGCCATGAGGGTCTCGTGACCCGGAGCGTCCACGAGCGACACTGTCCTCTGAAGCTCGCAGTCGCAGAAGCACTTCATGCACTTAGGCGCGGTGCCGTAGCTCTCGGTCCTGTCACCACATTTTGGGCACTTGTAGAAAGATATGTCAGCATAGCCTATCCTTATCGTGATTCCCCTCTTCATCTCCTCGGAGTGCGTGTCCGTCCACTTCCCCGAGAGTGCCTCAGTAAGGGTCGTCTTTCCGTGGTCCACGTGCCCGACGAGCCCGATGTTGACCTCAGGGAGCCTTTCAGGACCAGCGTCCTTTGCCTTCTTCTCTGCTGTCTTTTTTTCCTTCGCCATCAAAACACCGTTCTTTTATTATGACCGGTGTTTTTAATAACTTTCAGCAATCATTGAAGAAATGGCGACGATGCCCGGTCCGTAAAACTAAATCAGCGAGAACGCCACGATGAACGATGCGAACACTATGGACACCATGCTCATGAGCTTTATGAGTATGTTTATGGAAGGCCCGGCTGTGTCCTTGAAAGGGTCCCCGACGGTATCGCCTATGACGGTCGACTTGTGATGTTCGGAGCCCTTGCCGCCGAAATTGCCGTCCTCCACGTACTTCTTGGCATTGTCCCATGTGCCGCCGGAATTCGCCATGAAGACCGCAAGAACGAAGCCTGAGGCGAGCGCACCCGTAAGGAGGCCGACGACGGCTTCGACTCCCATCAGCATGCCTACGGAGACAGGCGCGATTAACGCCAGGAGAGCCGGTATTATCATCTCCATCTGGGCGGCCTTGGTCACAATCTTTACTATCCTTCCGTACTGCGGCTTGCCCTTTCCGCTCATTATGCCGTCTATCTCCTTGAACTGGCGCCTCACCTCAACGACCACCTTCTGGGCGCTCCTCGATACCGCCCTTATGGTGAGGGATGAGAAAAGGAACGGCAGCATCGCGCCTATGAATATGCCTGCTATTATCCTCGGGTCAAGAAGGCTCAAGGTGAGCTCCTTACCGAAGAGCGCGACCTCCTGGCTGTAAGCTGCAATCAGCGCGAGAGCGGTCAGGGCAGCAGAGCCTATCGCAAAGCCCTTCCCTGTGGCAGCCGTGGTATTGCCGAGCGCATCGAAGGCGTCGGTTCTCTGCCTCACGACCGGCTTCTGTTCTGTCATCTCCGCTATGCCTCCTGCATTGTCCGCAACAGGGCCGTAGGCGTCTGTCGAGAGTGTTATCCCAAGCGTTGAGAGCATGCTCACCGCAGCTATCCCTATGCCATAGAGGCCCATGCTAGGATTGCTGAAACCCCCCGTGAAGAAGAATGCAAGTATGACAGCAGAGGCAACCGTTACGACAGGGACGAAGGTGCTCAGCATGCCTACAGACATGCCCGAGAGTATCACTGTCGCAGGCCCCCCGTCCGCGGACTGGGCGACCGACTGTGTAGGCCCGTACTTGCCTGAAGTGAAGTACTCGGTGGAAAGCCCTATCACCAGACCCGATATCAGGCCTGTCAGTATGGCGTAGTAGAGCCCTATGTATGTCTCTCCTACCGTATAGATAACGACGAAGTAAGCAAGTATAGCTATGATTATCGCGGCGCCGAATACGCCTTTCCTAAGTGCCATGAGGAGCTTGTGCATGTCTGCATCCTCTCCGGTCCTCACAAGGAATGTGCCGGCGATGGAAGCTACTATGCCAAGGGCTGCGAGCATGAGAGGCACCGATATACCGGAAAGGCTGAGACCGGCTGCCACAGCAAGCGCCATGGTAGCTATTATGGACCCGACGTAGCTCTCGTAGAGGTCAGCCCCCATGCCAGCCACGTCTCCGACGTTGTCCCCCACGAGGTCGGCGATGACCGCCGGGTTCCTGTGGTCGTCCTCGGGTATCCCCTTCTCCACCTTGCCGACAAGGTCCGCACCCACGTCAGCGGCCTTGGTGTAAATGCCGCCGCCGACACGGGCGAAGAGCGCCACCGATGACGCGCCCATGCCGAAAGTGAGC
>CAZGWZ010000082.1:0-4664 GCA_964529545.1 uncultured archaeon | reverse complement strand
GGGGTTCCTGTACATGTCTATCCTCATGGTCCTGTTCCACACGATGTTCCCGTTCACGCTGTCTATTATGAACACGTCGTTCCATGCACCTATCACGAAGTCGTTGATGCCGTCCCCACTGAAGTCGCCTGTTATGTCAAGTGAGGATATCCTCTTCCTTATACTGAGTTCTTCCTTCATCCTGATTATCTCGGACTTCCTCCTCTCGGCCTCCTCTTCGAAGTCCTGCTTCCACGTCCATGGCATCTCGTTGTAGTCCTTCAGGGACAGGCCCTGCTCCTCCCTCATTGCCTCCTTAATGGATTCATTGAAGAATATGTTGTCGCTGAAAAGCCTGTCGTATATGCCGTAGTAGTCCGCATCGGTCACGGGCCATTCGGACATCACCTTCCCCGACCTTCCGCTGAACACCAGTATCGCAGTCTTGTCTCCGTACATGTCGCCCCAGTTCCAGTCGCCAGGATACTGAACGTATCCGACTATGTCTGCCTTGCCGTCCCCGTTGACGTCAGGAGCGACCCTGACGCTATAGATGCCTCCGGTGTCCATGAACTCCTTCTGGTCCATCTCATAGCTCCACGCGGTCTCGCCCGTTGCGCCGTCTATCAGAAACATCGTCCTTGTCTGGCCCTCGTCGAATGGGTTCTCCCGGTCGGCGCCCTCCCTGGACCTGACGAGCATGTCATCGCTCTCGTCACCTGTGAAATCCGCTACGAGGAGCATGACGTCGTTGGTCCTCGGATAGCTCCATTCTATGGTGCCCGGATACTCTGCCAGCCCCAGGTCGTCTGTGCTGGATGCGAACAGGAACCTCTCCTCGCCGTATCCGCTGATGAGGAACACGTCTGAGGCCGCTGACGACTGGCCGGAACTGGAGTTGACGCTTATGGTCTCGTACGTCGTGCCGTCTTCCATGCCCATCAGCCTTATCCTGTTCTTGCTGCCGCTCTTCCCGGCAGGCACCGCGAGGTATTCCTCACCTATGTCCAGGGTCACCGGGAGTGTTGCGTAGGCAAGGTCCATGTTCTCGTTCTTCCATTTTATCCCGCCCGTTGACTTGTCCAGCATGTACACGCCCTCGACGCCCTTGTACTCCCTGCCGCGCCTTATCCCCGGGAACGCATAAGCGGCTATGCCGCCAGGGGTGCTGGCAATCCTTAGGTTGAAGAAGTTGTACCCTGCACTGGAGGTCGGAACAGGCGAATCGCCGTAGTAGCTGTACAGCAGCGTGTCGACGTAGTCTATCACCATCGTTCCCCATACCTTCTCCCCGTTTGCCGTGTCTACGAGGTAGACGTACCCGTCCTCTGCGCTAACGGCTGCATGCTCCCTCCCGCCGACGTCCACGGTCGTTATGTCCCAGACAGACCTTCTGACGGTCCCCGCATCGGAGTTGGTGCTCGGGTTGATGACCGTGTACTCTTCCGCTATGACGGCCTTCCATATCTCCCCGCCGGTCTCGTCGTCAAGGAGGTGCAGGTATCCTTTCTGGTCACCTGCGAGTATGCCTTCTGAGGAATGGTGTATGTCCCATATGTTGTCGGTCTCGGTGAACTTCCATATCTCCCCGCCGGTCCTGGCGCTGAGGGCGTATACCGAGTATCCCGCGCTCATGGCGATATCGGATATTCCGTCGCCGTCAGCGTCCGGCATGGGCACAATGTCGAATACCCCGACCTGCTTCATCGTCCACAGTATGTACGTGTCGTAAACCTCGGTCTTCGGGGAGAAGTCCCAGAGCATGCCGCCCGTGGCGGTGTCATAGCACTGGACGTTGGGGAAGTATACGTCTGACGTGGTTATTATGACCTCTTCTGTGCCGTCCCCGTTTATGTCTTCCGCTATCATGGCATTCGTTACGGCTGCCGGTGTCTGTATGTAAGTCTCGAGGTTTCCCTCGGAATCCAGTATGTAGAGGCCGGTGGACGTCCCGAGCATTATCACGTCGCTACCGCCGATCTGGCCCGTTATTATGCCTTTCGTGGTCACGGAGCCTGATATGCCGTTCTGTACCATGGTCACGGATTCGGCGCCTGACGCTAGCGGGACTGCAGCCAGGAGAATCAGGAGTACGATGGCGCTGCAAGTTCGCATATATGAATATTTCCGGGAGTTCGCTTATATATGAACCTCATCTACTCATTCTTGGATCAGTTTCCAGCCTGCCTGAGCTTCTTTTGTATCAGCCCATCCATGTACCCGGAGACCTCGTCGTCTGTCAGCGTCATGTCACTGTTCGTGTCCCTGTCCACGGCCTTTATCGTGGACTTGAGCTTGTGGAGATCGTCCTGGCCGAGCTCCTTGAACCCGCTCTCGTGATAGAGATAGTATCCCTTGGCGCTGGCCGGGTTAGGGAGCACGGTTATGGTGCCGTTTCTTATGCCGTGTATCTCGTTGAGCATCTCTATCTGGTCTGCCTCTATGGTGTAGTCCCCTACCTTTATCAGCTCTTCGCCCGGAGGGCTTAACGAGCACGTCTGGCAGAACATGGCAAGCGCGGCTGAGAGGAGGCTAATGTGACATCCGAGCCTCGTGTCGGCGAGATAACCATTCATGTTTTAATATTTGACAGAAAAATTTTTAAGTGATGCCGCCATGCCGCTCCTTCCTGAGGTAGAACACGGTGAAGTTCAAAAGGAGGACGATGGAGAAGACGAGCATTGCCGTGTGAAGGGAGAACGCCTCTGCAAGGAAACCCGCTATCGGAAGGGCTACGCTCGACCCTATGTACTTGGACATCGCATTAACGGACCCGAGAGTCGCCCTGTTCCCTGAACCCATCCGAAGGTTCATCTGGTTGCTCGATATCGGGAGCCTGACGTTCTGCAGGACGAGAACCATCATCAGGAGAGCGACCCCTGCTACCGAGACGTGGCCGAGGCCTATTACCAGGGCCGGTATGAAAGCCAGCATAGATATTATGTTGAGAGCGGTGAACCCGCCTAACGCCTTCTCTATCCTGTGGGTGTAGAGCGCTCCGAACGCGGCCGCTGCAAGGGACGCCGCGTATATTATGCCGAACCACTCGAGCCCGATGCCCACGTCCACCATGTACGGCTGGATGAATCCGTTCATGACGGCGAATGCCGAGGCGAAGAGCGTAGCATTGAGCATGAGAAGCATGAGACCCTTTTTCCTTCGAAGCTCCCTGAAGGACATGGTGACGTGCTCCACGGATGCACCGATGCTCGGCTTCTCCTTCCTCTCGCTTATCTCCCTGAAGGATACCGCGACAAAGACGTTTGCAAGGGCCGGGACTGCGCCTATCAGGAATACGGCGTTGAAACCGAAGAAGAGCGCAATCGTGCCGCCTGCGAATGCGGCAAGCGACGCGCCCAGTATGTCGAAGAACTTCTGTCTGCTCTTGAGCTCTGTGAACGGCATGCGTATCTTGTCCCCGTGCTGCGACACGAACTCGTACACGAATGCGCCCTCTGTCCCGGACCTCATGGCCCATCCGAACTCGAACACGATGTTTGCTATCACGAGCATCCAGAAGCTGTCAGAGAATCCGAATATGACGTATGAAGCGAACACTGCTATCCTTGCGATTATTATGCTCCGCTTCTTGCCGAATATGTCTGCTATCACGCCAGTCGGTATCTCAAGAATGAAGCCCGCGATGCTTCCTGCGGCGAGGACGAGGAAGACCTCTGATATGCTGAGGTGGTGGAACTGCAGGAAGAGCACGAACACCGGAGCGAAGTACCTCTGGTTTCGAAAGAATGAGCTTAAGTAGAACTTCAGCAGGTCCTTCATGGTTATCCTCGGCACTCACATTTAGCTTTCTTCTTCACAAGCTTCAGGAGATTCACGATCCTCTTCTCGTCGATTCCTGAAAGAGAGTCAATCTTAATGTGGCCCATGGTCTTCCCATGGCCATCCAGTAGCTTCATTTCGCTTCCTGCCAGGCCGTTTACGGAGAACCCCAAGTTCACGTGGTCCTTGAGGCCCACTATGTAATATCTCCCGTCGTCATAGACGGGCACGCCCCATCTCATCTCCTCTGTTGCTCCGGGAAGCGTCTTGAGTATCAGCTTCCTGACCTTCTGAAGAATCTCCTTCTGCGGAGACTTCTGTTTTCTTATGTAATCATCTACAGCCGGCATGTTAGATAGTTGCCAGAAACCATTTATAAAACATCTTTTTTTACTATTACAATGGACTTGAGTAATGGTGTCCCGATATACTTGGTGACGTTTCTAATCATCGCTGTATTTCTGACGAGCGGATGCATGGGTCCTAGCTATTTGCCGGTCTCCACGGACACGGACGGCGATGGAATATCCGACGACATAGAGATTGCTACAGGCACAGACCCTAACGACCCCGACAGCGATGCAGACGGAATGAACGACGGTGATGAGGCGAGGGCCGGAAGGGACCCGCTTGTAAGCGACATAGAGAATTCCGCAGTGGACAACCTGCTTCCCTATGGAAAGAATGTCTATCGCGCCGGCCCGACAATGGGCTCTTACAGCATCGACGGGACCGCGACGTTCACGTGGAGCAGCTTCATGGATGAGAACGGATACCCGCTTTCTGACAGGAAGTTCGTGTGCGTAACTCCGGTGGAGCTTCCGAACGAGTTCCGGGCAAGGTACGACACGAGAGAGGCCCTCGGCAGCCAGGACGGCATAGACAAGAAGGCTGACAATCTCTAC
>CAZGWZ010000081.1:0-4756 GCA_964529545.1 uncultured archaeon | reverse complement strand
TCATATTCGACCTCGACGGCGTCATAGCCGACAGCGAGCCCATATCAGGAGAGGCCACTGACATCGTTCTTGAGAAGCATGGCATAAAGCGCACGGAAGAGGAGAAGATGAAGGCTTTCGGCAGGCGCTCGCCTGACATATTCTCTGACGCCCTTTCGGCAAGGGGCATGAATGGCGACGTAGGGCGCATGATGGCCATGAAGGACGAGCTGATGATACGCAGGCTCAGGGACGGCCTGGACCCTATACCCGGTTCCATAGAGCTTATAGAGAGCCTTAAGGAGCACGGCCTCAAGGTGGGCCTTGCAACGAGCTCGCACAAGGAGAAGATGGACATGGAGATGGAGGCGCTTGGCATAAACGGACTTTTCGATGCCACGGTCAACGGCTCCGAGGTGACAAACGGCAAGCCCCATCCTGAGATATTTCTGAAGGCATCTGAGAGGCTTGGCGTTCCTCCTTCCGAATGCGCTGTAATAGAGGATTCAGCCTTCGGCATAGAAGCAGCCAAGTCGGCAGGCATGCTTGCGATAGGCTTTGTCAGCCCTAACAGCCCGGGGCAGGACATGACATCGGCAGACGTTGTTCTGGAGACACTCTCAGACGCAGCCTCGGCCATAGAAGACAGCGGTCCCCGGATGCGCTAGTAAACGTGCTCCTCCGCTTCGATGCATTTTATTTAAGCAATAAAAAACAATGTTTATATGATCGCTTCCCGAATCAGCGGGCAGTCCTGCGGCACAATCTTCAAGAGATTCTGCCTTATCTTCAGTGGTCTAATGAAAAATCAAGAAAAAGAATCACAGGAGGAATCCCGGGAAGAGAAAAAGGAAGAGAAAACAGAACAAGAGAAATCCCCGGAAGAGAACCATAAACTGGAACGAAAGCTCTCTCTAGTGGTCATCGTTCCTCTCATAGCGCTTCTTTCTATCATAACCGTCTTGATCGTGGTGGGGCATTCTCAGTACGAGCTCGGGACGCTCTCGGACAGCGTCCACGATTATGCTGACCGGCTATCTCTTGGCGAGATTCCATACGATACGATCCGCGACCATGCAAGGCTTGAGCTCATGTTCAACGAGTTCGTGACGGCATCCCAGCTGATAGACAGTAACATGACAACGTCCTACAGCTCCGGAAACACCGCGGGATTCACGACCGAGAGGTCAGACGAGATACGCCGGGCGCTCAACGGAAACTCGGTGAGCTATAACTACATCAGTGAAGGCAGGAACACCCGTGTATACCTGGAGCCGCTGACAAGGGAAGGCGGGACGATTGGAGTCTTGCATATAGAGCTCTCTACCGAAAGGCTGGCAGGCGTCATGTTAAACTATGCGCTGCTCCTATTAGCCATAGACATAACAGTGCTCGTAGTGACATACGCACTGACGACACGACTTTTCAGAATGCTCGTTACGAGGAAGGTGGACATGATAAGGAAGGCCGTCTCCGAGATTGACGTAAACAATCCGTCTTACCGTCCCAGTCTTGAGTCGGAAGACGAGCTTGGCACACTTTCCGCAGATCTTCAGAACCTCGTGAACATCATGGGAAGCTCGATGAAATCGATTAAGAAGCATTCCGACGAGCTCGAGGGCGTGGTCAACGTCAGGACAGACGACCTCAACAGGAAGGTAGACGAGATGGGAAAGACGAAGACCGCCATACTGAACATGATGGATGACATGGACGTCACGAACAAGGAGCTTGTCGAGACGAAGGGCGAGCTCGAGGAAAGCCTGAGCAAGCTCAAGGAAGTGGACTCTAAGAAGGACCAGTTCATATCCATAGCCGCGCATGAGCTGAAGACTCCCCTGACGTCGATCCACGGCTTCTCCCAGCTCCTTCACAACGACAAGGTCGCCAACAGCCCTGAAAAGAGGAAGAAGTACCTCTCAATCATAGACAAGGAGAGCAAGAGGCTCGCAAACCTCGTGAGCGAGATACTCGACCTGTCCAGGATAGACCTTGGTACCATAAAGTTCCTTATCGAGGAAGTGGACATAAACGAGGTAATGGAATCCGTGCAGAGCGAGATGGACGTCAGGGTAAAGGAGGCTAAGCTGGAGTCCGCTTACAGCATAGAGAAGAACATGCCAAAGATACTCACTGACAGGGAGAGGGTCGTCCAGATACTGATAAACATCATAAACAACGCCGTGAAGTACACGCCGAAAGGCAAGATAACCGTTTCGGTCAAGAAGGACGGAAAGAACATCCATTTCTCAGTAAAGGACACCGGACTAGGCATAGCAAAGGAGGACATGAAGAAGATTTTCGAAAGGTTCTATCAGGTGGATTCATCATATACCAGGAAGGTCGGCGGCACAGGCCTCGGGCTTTCGCTCTGCAAGGAGTTCGTGACTATGCTCGGTGGAAGGATATGGGTTGACAGCAAGGTCGGAGAGGGAAGCGACTTCCAGTTCTCACTTCCCATCTCAGGCGCCCCTGAGGAGCTCATCGCTCCAGACCGTCCTCTGGTAAAGGAGAAGAGGAATCAGAACCCGCTTGCCGACGGAGCAGAGTGCGCCTCTGATGGCAGGCCGGATGCCGTCGAGGTGAACATTCCTAAGTCGGAAGAGAAAAAACCTGAGGCAGGAAAGGAAGAGGCAAAGGCTGATAAAAAGCCAGAAGCCCGGAAGGAAGAGAAGCCCAAGGAAAAGGCGGCCAAAAAGAAGAAGTAGCCGGTGTAAATCCGTAAAACTTTTTATTTCCCCCTAACACTTCTTATGTATGCCTATAGAAGGGTATGTGGACTACAAGCGAAGGGAGTTCTGCAACGACATAAAGTGCCCGGTGCAGATGCTCATGAACGAGAAGGGCGACGGCAGCAAGGACTACGAAAAGCTGAGGGCGCTCTGCAAGTCTGACTGCATACATTCTACCTATGAGTTCCATCACTGGCTCATCGACAAGGGATTCGAGGTAGCAAGGAAGGCATGATATTTCGGAGGTGCGTAAAATGGATTGGGGAATGAGAAACAGGCTTTCAAAGATAATAAGACCTAAGACCGGAAGGAGCCTTATGCTTGCGGTGGACCACGGATACTTCCTTGGCCCTACGAGCGGGCTTGAAAACTTCAAGAGGGCGGTGGAACCACTTATACCTCTTGCGGACACGCTTTTTGCCACAAGAGGTATGATAAGGAGCTGCGTGAACCCTGACATAGACACGCCCATAATGCTTCGGAACTCAGGCGGGACGAGCATACTCAACAAGGAGCTCCTTCACGAGGGCATAACCGTGGACATAGAGGACGTCATCAGGATGAACGCTGTGGGCGTCGGATACTCCATAACCGTGGGCATGGACTGGGAGAGGGACACCATACTCGACTTCTCGAAGGTGGTCGATGCGTGCGAGAGGCACGGTCTCATAGCGATGGCCGTGACGGCTGTCGGCAAGGACCTCACCAAGGATGCGAGGTACCTCGGGCTTGCGAGCAGGATAGCTGCAGAGCACGGGGCTCATATTGTCAAGACATACTACTGCAAGGATTTCGACAAGGTCGTTGAATCCTGCCCTGTGCCCATAGTGATGGCGGGTGGAAAGAAGATACCAGAGCTCGAGGCCCTGACTATGGCCTACAACGCCGTCGAGGCAGGAGCCGTCGGAGTCGACATGGGAAGGAACATATTCCAGTCTGATGCGCCCGTTGCCATGATGAAGGCGGTGAGGGCGGTCATACACGAGGGCGCAAAGCCGAAAGAGGCGCTCGGCATATACAAGAACAACCGGAATAAGCATGCGGTCAAGAGGAGCAGCGGAGTTGCATCTGACGACTCTGTGAAGGTCTAGATTCGCGGATATCTCAACATGCGTAAATTCGTTAATCTATAAAACATGCACGCCAATCATTACTAATGGCGGATTCCAAAAATGGCAGCTTTGCCGGTCCAGATAACAACCATGATTATTACAGGGCTATTTTTGACAACCTTCCATTCGTGGCATTCACGCTTGACAGGAAGGGCAGGTTCCTGGACGGAAACAGATACGTCCAGAAGGAGCTTGGCATAAAGACCAAGGAATACCAGGGAAAGAGCTTCTCCAGGTCCGGCCTCATAAGGAAGACCGACATACTCAAGGCCCTGCTGGAGTTTCGCAAGAACCTCGCGGGCAAGGTCACGGGAAAGACCGTGTATACACTCCGTCTGAAGGACGGAAGGGATGTTCTCCTTGAGCTTTCGGGAATACCTCTAAAGAAGAACGGAAAGGTGGAATGCATCCTCGTAGTAGGAGACGACATCACAGAGGATGTCAAGTCAAAGCTCGAGGTGAAGATGCACAAGGAGTTCTCGGAGAGGCTGATAGAGGCAAGCGAGGCTGTGATAGTGGGCCTTGACAAGGACCATTTCATAAAGCTCTTCAACCACGGTGCCGAGCTCGTCACGGGATACAGGAAGGAGGATGTCCTCGGAAAGGACTGGTTCGAGGTCTTCATAAGGCCGGGGAGGATAAAGGACGTCGACAAGGCCTGGAGGGCTGCCTGGGGAAAGAACTATCACACCTACGTGAATCCCATAATTATAAAGGACGGGTCCATGAGGGAGATATCGTGGCACAACACGAGCATATTAGATGACGACGGAAAGTGCGAGATGGTCGTGTCCATAGGCCTTGACATAACAGAGAGGCGCAGGATAGAGAAGGCGCTCGAAGAGAAGCTCGACGAGCTGGAGGCCTTCAGGCGCATATCGGTCGGAAGGGAGCTCTAGGTGGTCGAGCTCATGTAGAGGATCAGGGTACTGG
>CAZGWZ010000080.1:0-4764 GCA_964529545.1 uncultured archaeon | reverse complement strand
GCATGTATGCCGGTTCGGAGCCCTTCCGCATATACCCGATAGGCTATGTGAGGAACGGCCTGCGGAGGAAGCCCGGGACATTCGGCGTGGTTGGCCGGAGCAGTGTTTCCCGAGTGAAGCTTTTCCCGTCGCAGAAGCCTTTCATGCACAAGCTGGAGGAAGAGAAATACCTGACAATCATCTATTACCTTCATGAATCCGGCCCGGTGAAATCGAGGTTCAGGAGGGGCCTCGACGGGAAGGATGTGGGCGTCTTCGCGTCAAGGACGCCGGACAGGCTGTCGAGAATAGCTGTCCAGAACGTGAGGCTCCTGAAAATTAAAGGAACGATCTTGCATGTCGAGGGCCTGGACGCCGTCGACGGCTCGCCCGTGCTTGACATCAAGCTGAAACATGGATAATATCGGATTTATTGAATCGATGCCAACAACCACTTTTTAAACGAAAATCCGGCTTTTTAAACAAGCGGCGCTTCTTAATCAAAGCCATCTGGAGGGTGGAATCATATGGCTGCGGAAGCGGCGTTTATTATGTCAGGCACTATATCGAGGACGCCGTTTATCATGAACTGGATTGCTATGGTCATCACGAGAAGGCCCATGAGCCTTGTTATTACGTGCCTGCCGCCTTCCTTCACTACGGCGTCTATCCTGTCGGAGTTTACCATCATGGCATACGTCACGGCTATGAGCGCCGCTATCCCGATGTAAACCCCGGCCATTGCCGTCAGAGCATCTGCCGGGCCGTTTATGCTTATCATGTTCAGGGCCTCGGACGACAACAGGATGACCGTCACTATGGTTCCGGGGCCTGCAGTGAACGGCACCGAAAGCGGCATCAGCGATATCTCGTTGTAGTCGAGCTGCGTCGCTTCTATGTGCCTCTGCTTGTGGTTCATCATGTGTATGGCGATTGTGAAGAGCAGTATGCCTCCCGCTATCCTGAACGCTCCTATGCTGAAGCCGAAAAGCTGGAAGAAGAAGAATCCGGTGAGAGCGAAGAATGTCAGAATGGATGCGGAGAACTTGACGGACCTTTTTGCAATCTCCTTCTTGTCCTTGTCCTTCATGCCCTCTGTAAGCGATATGAAGACGGCTGAGGTGGATATGGGGTTCGATATGACTATTATCGACACTATGGCACCCAGTATGAAGCCTCCTACCGTAACGGGGTCTATCATAACTAGAATTTGTCAGTCCCCACTTAAATTAGTGGCACCGAAGCGAAGCACGCCTGTCTGATTAATAAGTCGCGCAAACAAAATCTCAGTGTTTACTATGTTCGAAGAGCTGTTGTCGTTCATTAACGTGGACGCCGCCGTGCTGGAGATTGTTCTGAATATGGCCGTGATAGTCATAGTCACCGCCGTATTTGCCAAGATAGCCGGTATGCTGATAGGCAGGTATATCAGGAGGTTGACGAAGAGCATAAAGACGGAGCAGACGCGCTTCATAATAATCAACAGGCTCATAATACTCTTCATATACATCATAGGCATAGTTTATGCCGCGAGCCTGGTTCCAGGGTTCTCTTCCCTAGGGTTATCGCTTCTGGCATCGGCGGGCGTGATAGGCATAGTCGTGGGATTTGCAGCCCAGCAGGCCTTCTCAAACATAATATCTGGGGTGTTCATCGCGATATTCAAGCCGTTCAGCGTCGGGGACAGGCTGGAGGTGAGCGGCGACCTTTGCACGGTCGAGGACATAACGCTGAGGCACACGATGGTGAACACATGGAGGAACGAGCGTATAATAATCCCGAACTCGAAGATAAGCGAGGAATACATAAAGAACTTCTCTATAAAGGACCCCAAGATACTGGGCACGCTCGATGTTGGTATAAGCTACGATTCTGACATAGACACCGCAAGAAGGATGATGCTTGAGGAGGCAAGGAAGCATCCAGACATACTCAAAGTGGTTAAGGGCGAAGACAATGAGTTCCTCAGGAGGGAGGATGTGATAAAGGTCAGGCTCACGGAACTTACGGATTTCTCACAGAACATGAGGCTGTACTACTGGGCTCCGGACAAGTCCGCTGCCGTGAGAATCAAGTTCGACCTCACCGAATCCGTGAAGAAGAGATTCGACAAGGCGGGGATAGAGATACCGTTCCCTTACAGGACGATTGTTTACAAGAAGGACGAAGAGAAGAAGTCTGCAGGCAGGCTCGCCGCAAAGAAGAGGTGACGGTATGGGATGCTACTATTGCAAAGGGTCTGCGGAGTTCGTGTGCTCCTCATGCGGGGTCTCCGTATGCAGGAATGATTCCAACAATTCCAATGGCAGGATTTTGTGCTATGAGTGCATCTCACGGAGCAGTAAATGATCAATGAGCCGGGCGTATGCCCTAAATCCACTGCTTCTTTCTGAAGTATCCCAGCATGAGAAGGGCGACGCACGCCATGAATATGAGAAGCATGGGATAACCCAGAGGGTAGTTGAGCTCAGGCATGTTAAGCGGATAGCCCGTGTTGAAGTTCATGCCGTAAAGACCCGCGAAGAAGCTCAGCGGCATGAATATCGTTGCTATTATGGTCAGCACCTTCATGACCTGGTTCATCCTGTTGCTCACGCTCGACATGTAGAGGTCGCGCATCCCGGACGTCATGGCCCTGAACGTCTCTATCGTGTCCATGACCTGTATGGTGTGGTCGTATACGTCCTTGACGTACATCTTCGTCTTTTCCTTGAACAGCTTCGAATCGTTTCTTTGCAGGGCGTTGACGACCTCCCTGACGGGCCACACGGACTTCCTGAGGAATATCATCTCCTTCTTCATATCGTATATCTTCTTCAGCGTCTCCGGCTGGGGGTCCTTGACAAGGCTCTCCTCGATGACTTCTATGTCATCCCCGAACTTCTCGAGTATCTTGAAGTAGTTGTCCACGACCGCGTCAACGAGCGTGTAGCAGAGATAGTCGGCTCCTGCTTTCCTCGCTCTTCCCTTGGCATTTGCAAGCCTCTCTCTTATGGCGTCGAAGGTGTCGCCCTCTTCCTCCTGGAAGGATATCACGAAGTTCTTCCCGAGTATTATGCTCAGCTGCTCGGCCTTGGCGATTTCCTCGCCTTCGCCGAAGTAGAGCATCTTGAGGACTGTGTAGACGTAATCGTCGAAGTCGTCGACCTTGGGCCTCTGGCCGGTATTGACTATGTCCTCGAGGACGAGCGGGTGTATGCCGAAGTGTTTTCCAACCTTCTCTATCAGTTCCGTGTCGTGTATGCCGTCTATGTTTATCCATGTGGTTGTCTTCTTGTTCCTGTAGGAGAAGCATTCCTCGATTTTCTTGGCTTCCTTTCTGACGAACGATTTTTCGTCGTAGTCTATTATCGTTATCTTTGGCTTCTTTGCCCTCTTCTTTCCTATGTGGACAAGCGTACCGGGTGAGAGGCCTGCCTTCTTGGAAACCCTTTTGAAAAAGCGCGACATTGTACCACACGACAATTACACATTCGGTTTCATGACTTAAAAACGCCCATTCGTTGATGAGCCTTCGCCTGAGATTGGATGCAGTATTTTTCTGCGGGCATGTTTGATTATGATTTATTCCCATCGAATATGAAACAAGATAAATAAAAGACACGATTCCATCATATTCTCATGGTTGTTATGACCAGAGAATTCAGACACCTGATGTGGTACACCTTCGCGGGAACCTCCGGAGGAATGACCCGCATAAAGATAGTAGGGCTTGTGAGAAAGGAGCCGATGAGCGTGAACAAGCTATGCGAAAAGCTCGGCTCAGAGTGCGAGGATGCATTGCACCACATAAAGATACTTTCGGATAACATGATGATCGTCTTCGGGAAGAGTAAGAACGAAGGCAAGATAACCACTTCGGAGATGTTCGATGAAGAGTCGGAGACGTTCCGCGACATACTCCAGAAGCTGGGGATCGAGCAGGAGAAGGAAGTAGAGTGGAAGGACTTCGATGACCGCTGGGGAGAGACCCCTACGATATGGAGCGACAACGTGTG
Source organism: uncultured archaeon (assembly GCA_964529545.1). GTDB lineage: Archaea > Aenigmatarchaeota > Aenigmatarchaeia > QMZP01 > JAFGSV01 > JAFGFG01. The sequence goes on along the minus strand of CAZGWZ010000080.1, from coordinate 787 downwards.
ACTATTTTCTGGTGTTGTTCACGATGAATGCCAGTCCGCCCATCTGAAGAAGGTTCAGCACCATGTTATGAAGGGAGACTTCATCGAGCAGGGTGTAGTCTACACCCAGCATCAGCCTGAACGGTATTGCGAATAGGTTCTGTGCGAAGAGAAGAATCGAGAATATGAGAAGCCCTGCTGTGAAATCCGACCTTATCTTCCTGAAGCTCTTCAGGTAGAACTTTATCAGGTATGCGAGAAGTATCATGTTTATGATTCTAACCAGGATGGCCAGATGGATGGGCTCAAGCTGCATAGGATACACCGATAGTAGATGATTGTCTAGAGAGTATTTATTGTTTTAACGTGCGGGATGCTCGAATCAGTCCTTCTCTTCCTCTATGAGGTTAAGGATGAAGTAGAAGAACTCCTTCACCAGTGCCTTCTCGTAGTCGTCGAAAGAGCCTATCTTGTCTGTGCCGAGCGTCTTTGTGGACAGGTCTATTATCATGTCTCCCTTTCCTGAGAATATCCTCGAGACGCACTCGGCTGCAGTTCTCCTGTTCTGGAGCCTGCTCTCCTTCTCCTTCCTTTCCTCCATGTACTCGGAATATGCCCAGGAACCGAGCTCGCTGTCCTCTTTCTTTTCCATGCCAATCGCACATTCTGCTACTTTGCGATTGGAATATGATTTCTTGATTTAAATTTAAGCTTTATTACCCACTACATTCTCTAATGATGAAAGTAGGCGTTCTGTTCTCTGGAGGGAAGGATTCGGCGCTGGCTATGAGCAGAGCCATGCGAAAGG
>CAZGWZ010000079.1:0-4879 GCA_964529545.1 uncultured archaeon | reverse complement strand
GATAATGCCATGCACAACCCGAGCGCTCAGTTCCACAGGAGGATAAGCGTCGAAGATGTTCTCAAGTCAGCCCTCGTCGCTGACCCATTGAGGCTCCTTGACTGCTCTCCCATAGCTGACGGGGCCGCAGCACTCATACTCGTGCCGGCAGAGCATGCAAAGAAGTACAGCGACACGCCGATATACATACGCGGCTCCGCACAGGCATCCGACACGCTGAGCCTTTACATGAGGCCTGACGTCACTACCGTAAATGCAACCCTCGCCGCAGCCAAGAACGCTTACGAACAGGCGAAGATGACCCCAAAGGACATAGACTTCGCAGAGGTACACGACTGCTTCACGATAAACGAGATAATCGCAACAGAAGACCTTGGTTTCTGCAAGAAGGGCGATGGCGGGAGGCTGGTGCAGTCAGGCGAGACCCAGATAGGCGGCCGAATACCGGTTAACTGCTCTGGCGGACTCAAGGCCAAGGGACATCCTGTAGGAGCCACGGGCGCTGCGCAGGCAGTGGAACTCGTCGAACAGCTCAGGGGGGACGCGGGCGGAAGGCAGGTAAAGGGCGCCGAGAACGGGCTTTCCCACAACGTCGGCGGTTCCGGGTCGACCGTTGTCGTAAATATATTCTCAAGGAACAAGGGGTGAATGTCATGCCAGAGAAAGCCGTTGCGCATCACTGGAGGAAGTTCAAGCAGAGGTACGGCCTCATAGGCTCCGTTTGCACCAACTGCGACTTCTATTTCTATCCCTCAAGCGTGATATGCCCAAAATGCAGGAGAGGCGGCAAGGTCAAGGACTACCAGTTCAAGGGCACAGGAAAGGTCTTCTCGTTCACCGTCATAAGGGTAGCACCCGAAGGATTCGAGAGGTACGCTCCCTACATAGTAGCCATCGTGGAGCTCTCTGAAGGCGCAAAGGTCGTATCCCAGGTAGTCGACTGTAACCCGGAAGACGTTTCCATAGGTATGCCCGTTGAGACGTGCTTCAGAAAGATTAAGGAAGACGGCGAATCTGGGCTCATCCACTACGGTTTCAAGTTCAGGCCGGTCTCATAGCAGGATTCCACGTAAGATTGGTAACAGACTTTGGAAAAGCTTTTTTAAAGTGCGCTACACTTTAATCATTCAGATAGATATGGATAACTTAACCACATTTGAAGTGAATATGGGCAACCTGGAGTCCCTTTATGATGCATTCAGCCTTGATTTTGCCCCTGAGCGCGGGGAGGAGGACGAGGACGACTCAGAAGACGGATACCTCGAGGACGAGGAAGAGGAATCCCCGGGCGATTACAACAAGGATGCAGGAAACACACTGCTATACGGAAAGTTCCATGCGCAGAAGGACGACATCGATTACAATGACATTAAAGCAGAAGGCATGAGGGACCTTCCCGACAGCGACGAGCTTGAATCTAGCATATGGGAGTACTTGGACAGCCAGGGCGTGATAGCTGAGATGGATATACAGGACCAGATTGCTGTCGAATATTCAAACAACGTAATTGAGAACTTCAGGGAAACGGACCCACTGTCACAGTCCAGATACAGCGCGGACGTGCTTTCGATAGAGTATGACGGCGTTGGGCTGATAAACGGGCAGAAGACCTACCAGAGGATAGTCTTCGAGGCGGACATGGACGGCGAGAGCATATACGAGCTGACCATGCGCAAGATGGGCGAGGCCGGGATAGAGGTGTCAGCTGAATACGACGGCGAGTTCGACAGCATGCTCCTTACATCGATAAACAACAAGTATGAAGGAAACGACGGAAACTTCAACGAGTTCTATCTAAACGGTGAGATAGGCGCAAACGCTGCAAACCTTGAGAGTGTGAAGAAGGGCGACATAATAGAATGGAGATACGCCGAGGAGACAGACGGCTCATGCGGTGGCTGCCCCGATTTTGAGAAGGTGCGGCAGCTGCTTGAATACAGCATGGCCTCGGCCAAAAACCAGGGATATGCACCGTCAGTGATTCCGGCAATGAGCGGGCTGAGAGTTCCATCGAACCTCTATGGTCCGTTCCACCAAATGCTCGTTGCCTGAGATGCAGGTCAGGCTACCGTGGACATAGCAGCGGAAACAGCGCCCCTCTCCGCATCGAGCATCGACTCTGCAGAAGACAGTATTACAACATCCCCATCATCCACATCAAACACGCTTTCAATTATACCGGAGTATTCATGCGGATATTCCGGACATCCGATAACATCTATCCTGCCATTCATCTTCATTAGCGATATGACCGTCGAGTCGTGCTTAACGCCTTCGTCCCTCTGTATTATTCCGGTGTCCATCTTTCCCGCGCATCCGCTTATCTTTATGACAGCGGTCTTGTCACTCGGGAACTCCTTCAGCTTCGCATGCCTTATCTGCGAGAACGACCTGAATCTTGAAAAGACCGAAAATCCCCTCTTAGAGGGATACACACCTCTGGTACCCTGGGATATGAACCCACAGGACTTCATGAGCTTTATCATGGTCTTCACCGTGGCTTCGCCGAGCATTAGCCTCTCAACCAGTTTCCTCCTCCCGACAGGACGCTCCGATATGAGAAGAAACATCCTCACAACGTCAACCTCCCCATATCCTGACCTGGCGTCTATGCCCATGTCAAGAATCGTTTGCGTCACCGCCACCACCCATTATGCTTGAGAAGGGAAAATCAAAATCTATCATGTCTCCCCTCTGCATCTTCTTGATCATCTCAGCGTTCTCTGCTATTATGGAGAGCCCCTTGAGGTCCAGATCCCTGTAGAACTCCCTTGCCATGAGCCCTGCCTGCATATCCCTCAAAAGAATCTCTTTCCACGCCTTCTCGTAAGACGAGAGGAATGCCTCGCTGAAGTCTGCCTTGTCATTGGCACTCTTAAGTACATCGCAGGCGCATATGGCCGCATGCAGTCCATAGGCGAGCCCTCCTCCTGACCACGGCTTTGTCTGGCTTGCAGAGTCACCCACGAGAATCCTCCTGTCAGCGAATGTCTTTATGAGACCTATCGGTATCGGGGCCGCCCTCCTTTCCATACCAGAAGACTTCAAGCCAAAGAACTTGGAAAGTATTGGAAATGAGAGCTTGTATCCCATGCATCCGTACTCTGTGCTGTCGCCCCTTGGTATCTTCCAGAAGAAACCGTCCTTTACCAGGCTCTTGTCAAACCACATCTCCACGTAGTCATCGACGCATTCCTTCTTCTCGTATAATATGAGACCGTTGAGCATCTCAGGAGGATTCTGCCCAAACGACTTTGCCGTAACAGATGACGCGCCATCGCAGCCTGCCACGACCTTTGACTCGAAGGTGTGCCTTCCTGTAGAGACCTTTGCGCAAGCTCCGTCTACCAATACCTTAAGTACACGTTCCCCGTACTTCATCTCAGCGCCTTCGCCTTCCGCGTGCTCGGCCATCCTGACATCGAGCACATCCCTGTCCAGCACGTATGCTGCGGCCTTCGACTTCCTGAATTCGAATTCCCTGTCCATGAAGTGTATTCTGGCAGACCTCACTGTGTGCTGGACAAGTCCGGGCCTTCTCACCTTCACCGGAAGCTTTTCCATTAAGCCTGGTGAGACGAGGCCTGAGCATGTCTTATTCCCTGCCCTCCTGTCCTCCTCCAGGACCGCGGTTTCCATGAACCTGCCGCAAAGCGACGCAATGTATGAACCCACAGGACCGGCTCCCACAACAAGCAGATCGTACATAATTACTTAATAAAAAACGGTATCATTAAAATATACGAACAATTAAATATCTGTAAAGTATTATCGACTTATTGATGGTTTTCATGTCAGAGAAGTACAAGATTGATATTAGAGGAGTGAAGTTCGACTACAGACTGCTTACCATAATACCGCTTATAATCCTTCTCCTCTCAGCGGGGGTGCTGATAAACACGTACAACACCACAGGCGAGTGGTTCGAGCGGAGCATAGAGCTGCGCGGAGGAACGTTGCTGAGCATAGTGACCGAAGGTGAGGTGACTGTGGAGTTCATAGAGAACACGTTGTCAGACGACTTCGGGTCGATTTCGGTCAGGACCACGAGGGGTTTCGGTACCACGGGGGCTTCCATACAGATGGACGCAGAGGCCGACTATGAAATGGTCATGAGCAGACTTGAGGCAAACGGCGTCGTGATAAGCGACTTTTCTGTGGAGAATGTGGGCTCTTCCCTGAGCAACGTTTTCTGGACCCAGGCCCAGACAGGAATAATAATAGCCTTCATAATGATGGGAATCATCGCGCTCATAGTTTTCCGCACTTTCGTGCCTTCAATCGCGATAATAATGTCTGCTGCATCTGACATAATTGTGACACTGGCACTCATGCAGGTTTTCGGAATAGAGTTCTCTCTTGCATCCCTAGGCGCGCTCCTCATGCTCATAGGCTATTCTGTAGACACAGACATAATGCTCACGAGCAGGCTTCTTCGCGAGCGGGAACAGAATGTGACGATGGACGAGAAGATCAAGGCTGCGCTCAAGACGGGCCTTACGATGACATTTACAAGCATAGGCGCGATGGTGGCGCTTCTCATAATACCACTTCCAGTGGTTCTTGTGCAGATAGCTTCGGTGATACTGATAGGCCTCTCAATAGACATAATAATGACATGGCTCTTCAACTCGGTCATACTAAGGTGGTACTGTGAATCAAGGGGTGTGTTATAATGCTTAAGTACTGGAGGATATGGCTGCTGCTTGTCGTCGTTCTCGGAGCAGTGTTTGCGATAGGCTTCACAGACAAGAGGAATGGCGTAGAGATACTCTATGTCACAAAGGACTCTCCGGCATTCGGTCTCCTGGAGCAGGGCATGGTCATAACAAGCCTTAATGGCAACGTGATAGATGACACAGACGACTGGGACAAGTTA
>CAZGWZ010000078.1:0-5032 GCA_964529545.1 uncultured archaeon | reverse complement strand
ACATGCCTGATATCCACTTCATCCGGCTCAGGGCTGATGGAGTCGGCCATACGTTACTGCGTCAGGGGAAAGGTCCTCAACACAGTTTGCGGCGCGTTCTCAGGCAAGTGGCACGACATAGCTCTCAGGTGCGGCAAGGACGCCGGGAAGGTTGAGGTTCCATGGGGAATGGCGGTCAAGCCTGATATGATAACAGAGGAGTTGGACAGGGGCGGGTATGATGCTGTATGCGTCACACATAACGAGACCACGACAGGCGTTTCGAATCCGCTCGCGGAGATAGCAAAGGCCGTAAGGAAGTACGATGACGTGACTTTCCTTGTCGATGCTGTAAGCTCTCTTGGAGGGATGAGAGTGGATGCAAGAACCCTCGGAATAGACTTCTGCCTCGCAAGCAGCCAGAAGGCGCTTGGCCTCCCGCCAGGGCTTTCAGTTGCGTGCGTGAGCGAGAGGGCATTTGAGAAGGCAGCCGGGATAGAAGGACGGGGATACTACTTCGACATAATAGAGCTTAGGAAGATGCAGCAGAAGGGCATGACCCCATACACGCCCTCGATAAGCCACATAAAGGCGCTGGACGTCCAGCTGGATTCCATACTCTCCGAGGGGCTTGAGAAGAGGTTCGCCCGTCATTCAAGGCTCGCGCAGATAACGAGGAAGTGGGCGCTCGACCAGGGCTTCGAGATATTCGCCGAGAAGGGTTACGAGTCAGACACGGTCACATGCATCACAAACACCCTCGGCATAGACATGAAGATGGCCCGTGACATGATGGCGATGGAGGGTTACGGAATGGATGCCGGCTACAGGAAGCTCAACGATAAGCTTTCTTCCGAGGGCAGGCCTAAGACTTTCAGGATTGCCCACATGGGCGACCTGAGGAAGTCAGAACTCCTGGATTTCCTCTACGCGCTCGAGGACGTTTTCAGAAAGATAGGTGATGCGGGATGAAAGTGCTTCTTACGGACAATGTTGACCCTAAGGCCGAAGCCATACTGTCGGATGCCGGGATGGACGTGGACGTCATGCCTACGATGGATGAGGAGAGCCTGGCATCTTTTGTGGGAGGATACGATGCGCTCATAGTCAGAAGCGCGACGAAGGTGACGGGCAAGGTGCTCGAAACCCCCGGGAATCTTAAGGTCATAGGAAGGGCAGGGGCAGGTGTCGACAACATAGACCTGGATGCTGCAAAGAAGAAGGGCATCGCTGTTTTTAACGCACCCTTCGGTAACGTCAACGCAGTCGCGGAGCACACGATAGGACTGATGCTGGCCCTTTCCAGGAACATTCACAGGGCCCATGCGCACGTGAATTCAGGCGAATGGGACAAGAAGCTCTTCAAGGGGGTCGAGCTTCGCGGGAAGAAGCTTGGCGTGATAGGCCTCGGTAAGATAGGACGGCTTGTATCGGCTGCAGCCATGGGACTCGGCATGGATGTCATCGGTTACGACCCTTATGTCGATGACGATGCCGCAAGGCAGATGGGCATAACGAAGGCTGAAATTGACGGGGTCATATCTTCAGCGGATTTCATAACAGTTCACGTCCCCCTAATGGATGATACGAGAAATCTCATATCGGAAAGGGAATTTTCTCTTATGAAAGATGGCGTCAGGATACTAAACGTGGCAAGGGGCGGTATAATAAACGAGGACGCTCTCTACAATGCCATAACTTCAGGTAAGGTCTCTGGCGCAGCTCTTGATGTGTGGGAAAAAGAACCACCCTTTGGATCCAGGCTTCTGGGACTTGACGAGGTTCTCGCTACCCCCCATCTTGGCGGGAACACAAAAGAGGCACAGATTAATGTAGCTGTAGATGTTGCAAGGAGCGTCTCGATGTTTCTCCGTGAGGGAAAGGCTGAAGCCCACTCGGTCGTGGTTTGAACGGTTCATGCTGTCGGATCATTCACTCTTCCCATGAAAAGGATATTCCCGGTTTCATTATCCTGTATTATGAATATGAAAGGATGGTCTGCCATGAATATGTTGGTGGGCATCGCGGATGCGAACTCCATGATCACGGCCGTGGCTGCCGCAGCCTCCGTTCCTTGCTCGTCCACCTTGACGTATGCCTGATGTATGACCTTAGAGATGAACAGATCCCGGCTTCCGGTGATTCCTGAGAAGTCGGCTTCGGGTGGCAAGAACGCCGTTGGCATGCCGAGCCTTGTGAGCACATCGTTCATCGTGTACTTGGCATCAAACTCGAACTTGGGCATGTATATACCATCGAGCACCGTCTCCCTCATCGCACCCTTCCATTCCTCCAGATTCTCAATCGTCAGATTGTCCTCTATGGATTCTATGTCTTCTGCCGGAAGCAGAATCAGCATTGATATCTTGCCTCCCTTGTATGGGAGCTCCAGTATCTGCAGGCTGCCTGTGTCAGCATAGTTGAACTCCGCATCTTCATTGTCCATATACATCATTGGCGCCTTCACGCTCTCATCCGATGTCATGTGGAAGTCCCGGTCTCTCGTATCCGACAAGTCGAACTGCCATACCCAAGTTCCCTTGAAGTATATGGCATTCGTGAGCACGAGCCTCGTCATGGCATTGAGCGCACCTGATGGTATGAGGTCCTTGATCTTATGGTTCGTCTGCTGCTCTATGAAAGAGTTTATCGTCTGCCTTGACTCTTCTGGCATTTTCACGAAATCTAGATTTGTCGCCTTGCCGCCATAGTATGTCTCGGTAGTATGCATATATTCTTCGAGGAGCTCATAGTCCTCCTGTACCCACAGCGCATTGCCCGTCCTCATCTCGTAGTCCCAACCTCCATTGTTTATATCGTTGTAGATCGAAGCGAAGTTCGGCCTTAGCACAGAGCTTTCTGGGAAATGGAATACGGACTTGATCTCGTCTGCGGTCTGACCCTTCGCTCCTTCGTATGTCATCGCAAGGGCTGCGGAGATGCTGTATGGGGAGAAGAACATGTTCCCGTCGTCGTTCTCGCTCATGGACGTGTACATTTCTAGTGCGAACCTGTTATTGGCCTCCACGACCTGCATCACGCCCTGTGCATCCGAGCCCGTGTCATCTGCTTCGGGAGGTTGCAATGGATCGTATGGGAATGCGAAGAGTACAGCTGCGCTCGTGACCGAGACAGCGAGAAGTATTATCAGTATGGGAAGCAGCTTTCCGGTGTCCATTAATAGCTTTAACTCGGTCACCATTAATATTAGTTTGCATTTTGTTCGGTGTTAACAGAACATGCCTTTACTTCTTATCAGCCTTCGGCTTCTCAACTTTCTTCTCAGCTTTTGATGTAAACTCTATCTCCGTTCCCTCGCTCCACTTCTTTACTGTTTCCTCTATGAGCTTTTTCATGAACGGATTGTCCTGATCAAGTGTTACTATATTCTTCTTTCCCTCTCCCTCGACCTTTCCTGTGAGTTCGTAATAATCCATGAGCGCGCGTATCCTTTCCCTCTTGTCGGTTATCTCTCCGGTGACCTCCACCTCGTATGAGAGCTCCTTTCCTGCGAGCGGATGGTTGAAGTCGACCCTCACCCTGCCGCCGGAGACTGCTATTATCTTGCAGTTCCTGTTGTCTATGTTCACCCACATTCCCGGGAACGGATTCATGCCCTTCTCGACGAACTTGCTGAACGGGAGCACTCTGATGAGCTCCGGCCTTCTGATGCCGGCGCCGTCCTTTGGATGCACGTCGAATTCCTTCTTCTCACCGACCTTCATTTCAAGAATATGGTTCTCGACGCCCTTCATCATATTGCCTGCGCCGAGTATGACAAGCGACGGGCCGTACTTCTTCTTTTCCTCGAAGACGCCGTGCTTCTTGGCATCCGCCTCGCGGCTCACGTCGAATACGTCGCCTGTCGCCTTGACCTTGCCTACGAAGTGTATCTTTACCCAATCGCCTTTTTTCATAGGGATTATTCTCTAAAAGGTAATTTAAAAGTGTTTTCCTTCTTGAACGTGAAGTTCATGCCGTAGCCCCATGACACGAGGAGCCCCGTAAGTGTCATCAGCCAGAAGCTCGCGAACCTCCACAGCAGTATCGCGCTAGTGGCTGTTACTACCGGAACCCCGAGGAGCCCGAGGACGAATATGGTCGATGATTCGTACGCGACAAGCCCTCCGGGCAGAAGCGGTACGTTCCCGGCGAGTATCCCGACGCCCATGACGAGAGCGCATGAGAAAATGCTTATGTCGACGCCGAGGGAAATGAATATTATGTAGAAGCCGAGTATCTCAAGGAGCCTCTCTATTATTGCTATGCCCATGCTCTTTGCGAGTATGTCCCTCCTCTTCACGGCCGTCTTGATGTTCTCCCGGAACTTGAGCACGTCCTTGTGAAGGTTGCTTGCATAGCCCGGACGGAACCTTCCGATGAATCCGGATATCCATCCTGCCATGCCCTTGAGGAGCCTCTTGTTGTATATTATGTACATGCCGAGAATGACAGGCATGATTGCCATTACGAAGAGGAGCATTGAGCCTGTCCAGTCAAGCACGTTGTATGTCATCAGTCCGATTGCGGCGAAGTACATGAGGCCTATCAGGGAGACGAGGGTTATTATGGAATCCATGGCAAGGCTTGCGAAAACCTTCTTCTTGGTTATCTTGAGGCGTCCTGCGAGCAGGTACCCCTTGACAGGCTCCCCGCCGAATCTCACCATGGGAGTGAGGTTGTTGAACACCATGCCTATCAGGGCATACTTGAACAGGATGTTTGGCTTTGCCTTCGCCCCGACGCTCTCAAGCAGCATGGCCCATCTGTAGCTGTATATGTAAAGTGTCAGAAATGGGAGAGCGAGTATGACAGGCACGTACAGTGGGTTTATGCCAAGCATCACCTCCCACACGCTTGTTATGCCGACCCACTGATTGAGTATTATGACGAGTATGACTATGCTCGCCGCAAGCAGCAGTAGCACTTTGTTCATAATATATAAGTGGTTCCGAGACTATAATAGAGTTATGCTAGGTGCAATTCTTTCGGTTGCGGCGGCTCTTCTTTTCGGTATATCATCCACGATACAGAAGTACAGCCTCAAGAGGAT
>CAZGWZ010000077.1:0-5371 GCA_964529545.1 uncultured archaeon | reverse complement strand
AATCCGGACCTTCGTACATCTTCAGTTCATCTGCCATTTTTCGTATCCGCTTGTAAGCATTCCCACTGAGTTCGGGCTTGTGAAGGAACCAGCTTACCATGCTCGCACCGGCCCTGTATAAAGATTTTGTGTCATGTATCAAAGTCTTCCCGGTCAGGGAGAAATCATCTGCAAGTCCTATATATTTGTCTCTTACTGCCTCTGGGTCTATCCCGCCTTTAACCTTTGACTTGTTAGGATTCTTTATTGACCTTTTCTTTGTTATGGACTGTCCGCATTCGACTTCTATACCATACTTCTCAATAAGGTCATTGACTATGCTTCTGCTGAAGTCGTTTGCGCTTTTGTCGGCACCTCCGAATCTGTCGATTCTGATACCGTCATTTATGAGACCATATATGTGATCGGCAAAGAGTTCCGACGGGTCTATCGCGTACACTTTTCCAGTCCAGTCCACGACGCTTTCTGTTATTACCTTCGCCGGGTCTATGTTGCCTTTGTTCTTGAAGTCTATTATGACTTTGTAAGGATCTCCCTCGAGGCACGCTTTGTTTATCCAGCCTTCATGCCTGTAGTCGTGTGGCATCCCAACGAATATCAGATTGTAACCCGCATTCAGCAGCTCTTCCCTGTTCCAGTCCAATGTGAGTGGCTCTCCAAGGATTGCATCCTTGCCGTTCTTGTTCATTGTGAATATCTTGTCTTGTTTCGCATCTCCTTCATGAAGCTTTACGAGGACGCTGCTTTTCGCCTTCCTTCCATAGAAGTTGCGGCCACTACTGTTCAGTATCCTTCCTATGTACTTCGATATGTTATGCATCTTGTCGGAATTCCATGAAGGTCCGGCTGTTCCCCGGTCAATGACAATCACTTCGTTCTCCTCAACCAACTTTGACAATTTCTCCGGATTCGAGCACCTAAGGCCACATAGTTTTGGATACCTCTCTGCGAGGATTCCGCACTGATTGTCAACAAGCCTCGGTTTGTATTCCCCGCCTTCAAAGCCTTTCAGACAAAAATAGTAAGCCTCTACGTCTTCACCAGATATTTTGGAGTACGCCTGTGCAAAACTCTCACCGTAATTGTCCCCAACGCGGGAGAGAATTATTTTCATATTTATTGTAGCACAGAAAATTTTTAAAGCTTAATCAGATTTGACGTTTCTGTTAAAATAATAAATCAAACTTCTCCAATTATAACTGTGGTTTTTGATGACATGCGCCGGAAAAGGCAAGCCTGATTATTCAAAGCTTGGGCTCAAGTGCGGGATAGAGATACACCAGCAGCTGGACACGGCTCACAAGCTCTTCTGTAGCTGTCCCGCGCGCTTCTCCGAAGAAATGCCTGTTACCTGCATCGAGAGGCGGCTATCGGCGGTTGCCGGCGAGACCGGCTCCGTTGACCTTGCCGCAGTCCACGAGATGGAGAAGGGCAAGAGCTTCTGCTACAAGGTATACCATGACGAGAACTGCCTCGTGGAGACAGACGGCGAGCCGCCCCATGCGGTCGATGCAGAAGCTCTGGAGACGGTCCTCAAGATGTCGCTCATGCTGAGCTGCGAGGTGGCAGACGAACTGCACGTGATGAGGAAGACAGTCGTGGACGGCTCGAACACCAGCGGCTTCCAGAGGACGATGATAGCCGGCCTCAACGGAAGGCTCTCCACGAGCGAGGGAAGCGTTGGTATAACCAACGTCTGCCTCGAGGAGGACTCCGCCCAGATAATAGAGAGGTGCCAGGGAAGCGTGGTATACGGGCTTGACAGGCTCGGTATACCGCTCATAGAGATAGGCACCGCGCCGGACATACAGAGCCCGGAGCATGCAAAGGAGACGGCGGAGAAGATCGGGATGCTGCTTCGTTCCACCGGGAAGGCCAAGAGAGGGCTCGGCTCCATAAGGCAGGACATAAACGTATCGATTGCCAGGGGCGCGAGGGTGGAGATAAAGGGGTCGCAGGACCTGAAGCTCATACCGACCCTTGTCGAGAAGGAGGTTTGCCGCCAGCAGAGCATCCTTTCGATAGGAGAGGAACTGAAGAAGAGGAAGGCCAGCAAGGCGACATCGAAGGCGAGGGACGTCAGCAGGCTCTTCACCGGGAGCGAGAGCAGGATAATGAAGGGAAAGAAGGTGTTTGCGATAATAATCCAGGACTTCTCGGGCATGCTCGCAAGGAAGATAACGGATACGAGGACGCTCGGCAACGAGATTGCGGGATACGTCAAGGTGAGGGCAGGGATAAAGGGCATAATACACTCCGATGAGGACCTTCAGAAGTACAAGCTTGACAGCGAGTTCGTGCACGTCGGGAAGGAGATGGGCGCAAAGGAAGGCGACACGGTGATAATAATGGCAGCCGAGAAGGAGCTTGCAGAGAGGACGGCAGCTGCGATAGAGGAGAGGATAAACCAGTTCATGAAGGGGGTTCCGATGGAGGTCAGAAGGGCCCTTGAGAACGGGGACACCGACTACCTCAGGCCGATGCCCGGCGCAGCGAGGATGTACCCGGAGACGGACGTGCCCCCGATAAGGGTGACGACGGACATGATGAGCGGAATAAGAAAGGACCTTCCTGAGACATGGGACAAGAGGATAAAGAGGATAGGAAGGTCATACTCTGTTTCGGAGGATATCGCGAGGCAGCTGGTGCGCGAGGGAAGCGACGAGATGTTTGAGAAGCTCGGAAAGAGGTTCGACCCGAAGATGGTCTCGACCGTCCTGACCTCGACCTTCCGGGAAATGGAGCGCGAGGGCATAGACATAGGGCTCGTGACAGAGAGACATCTTGAAGACGTGTTCTCCATGGTCAGCGATAATGCGATTGCAAAGGAGGCCATCCCTGACGTCCTCAGGAAGGTCGCAGAGAATCCGGAAAAGAGCGCCATGGATGCCGCGGGCGGCTCAAAGGCGGTCAGCGATTCCGACTTGACAGCCATAATAAGGAAGGTCATGAAAGACAAGAAGGAGCTCCTCAGCCACCCGAGGAGGGAGAAGGTCCTCATGGGCCTTGTCATGAAGGAAGTCAGAGGGAGCGTCGACGGCAAGAAGGTAATGGACGCTCTCATAAAAGAGCTCAAGAAGCGCTGATTCTATGGGCAGGAAGCGTTTCTGCATATGCGGCATAGGAAACAGGCTCTACGGCGACGACGGCGTGGGACCGGCGTCGCTTGATGAGATAAGGAAGCAGACGGGGGATGACTGCATCCTCTTCATCGACTGCGGAAGGTCCGCGTCAGCTCATACGAAGAAGATAATATCGTTCCTTCCGGATGTGATAATCATCATATCGTCCGTTGAAATGGGAAGGACAGCCGGCGCGGTCGAGGAGCTTGGCCTTCAGGATGCCAAGGGCGCACTGGAATCTTCGCACAAGGTCGAGGCTCAGATGCTCATAGGATACCTGGAGAAGACCACAAAGGCGGACATCCGTTTCATAGGCGTCCAGCCGGAGAACACGCGCGACGGGGACGGCATCAGTCCGGCCTGCAGGGGAGCCATGATAATCATACGGGGCATCGTTACAGGCATCATGGCAGGATGAGTCACACCGCTATGTTTTTAAATTGAATCATCAATTATTCAATGTAAATACTCTTTGTGGTTATATGACAGAGATTCCTGAAATCAAGTGCAACTGCACCATATGCGGCTCAAGGTTCAGAATCAGGGTCGACAGGCAGGGCAATACCAGTCGTGAGGCCAGATACTGCGCGTTCTGCAGGTCTCTTCTTGAGGAGACCAACTACAGGAAGATAACAGAGTGAACTTGGCCCTGTTTTCTGACATGGCTTATTTTCTGTTCTTAGCGTGCGGAATGCCTTTAAAAAAGTTTCTATGCATTCCTTATCAGTGATAAAAATGAAGCTAAACAAGAATAACGTCGCCTTGTCTGCGGCAGCCGCTGCAAAAATACTGACAGGAGGAGAATGTGATGCGCAGCTTCCTTTCTACAGCGGATTCACTCCGGGACCCTATGCAATAGAGGGCAGGCATTACGCAGACGCGGATGGGGTCTCTGCAGTGTACGTCACAAAGGCTTTCCCGGAAATAAAGAAGACCAAGTTTTTCGGTTACATGGGCACTTCAAGCAGAGGCGATGGCATGTTCTGGGGCGTCGGCCCTCGAATGGATTACGCTGATGGCGAGAACTTCACCATGAAGGGCAGCGTGACGGTCGAAGGCAATGGAAGCAATCTCAGTGGCATTACCTCCTACAACACGCTCAAATACAAAAACATGTTTATGGATATGCATCCGGGCATGCATGTCAATTCCAAAGACAGGCTTTCACCAGACTTCCACATCAATCTCGGCACGGAAATTGACATCAAGAGGCTCGGTAAGATTGATGTTGGGGTCAGCGGCGGCATGGATTCAGACTTCAAGTCAAGGGACATATATGCCAGAGTATCAAGATGCCGGAATGGGAACTTTCTGGACTTCGGCGTCGGTTACAGTCCCTTGAACAAGACTCCCGTCGTAAGGTTTGCTGTGCAACAGGTCTTTGGCGATTCCCGCACCAGAAGGGCAAAACGGAGATAGACAGCTTCTTGACGATACTAGACTGCAGTCTTTATTATCGGTTCTAATGGGATTCATCTCCTTAAAAAAGTTGGCGTCTGTAATATCTGAATGAGGAAACTCCTGGCAGGTCTGGCGCTCACGGGTATGCTGATCTTCGGGGCGCCCAGGAAATCCGAAGCCCAGATTTACGTCTCACCTGGGAAGTACTACAACCGAGAGCTCCATTACGGTCACATACACGAGCCGTACTACACAGCCGTTTCCACTAGGAACGAATACGGCGAGAACATACCGGAGTTCGAATTCGGGGTCATGAACGACGAGAGGGCTGACATCGATGCCGCCTTCTGGCCCTACAGCCACCTTGGGGTTAAATGGGTCTTCGACGACATGCCCGTATGCGTTTCTGTCGAAAGCTATATGGGGGACTACGCGTCCGATGCGCGGCCAAGATGGTTCATAGGCTATAAACCGGGAGATGCCTCACAGGAGGACAATTTCCATTACAGCGTCGGTGTTGATGGAATATGGGGCCGGGTGAAGGGCGTAAAGGCGGACATGACGATGATAGCCAGGCGTCCCGGAGGCGGCCAGTGGTTCGCTGACCTGTGCCCGGCTTTCGGAAGGGAGCTGGTCTCCAAAATGGGCGAACCGACGCTGACAGACAAGCCTACGTGGGACCTCTATGCCAATGCCGGATATACAGGCAAAGGAGGAAGGACGATTGCCGGAAGCGTCAACTTCGACGAAGGCAGATTCAGGAACGCGTCAATAGGATACGGCAGGGGCGGATTCAGCGTCAGGGGCGGCATTAACGAGAGGAAGAAGCCTTTCGTTGCATTCAATTA
>CAZGWZ010000076.1:0-5380 GCA_964529545.1 uncultured archaeon | reverse complement strand
CGGATATCGATGTGTTTATTGGGGGTAAGTGTGACACAGAGAAAATAAGAGAACTTTCAGAGCTATATGGAAAAGCAATAAGCATACATAATTATCCAATGAAAACATTCAAGGAGAAATTCAAAAGCGATATACTGATAAAGGAAGTCATCGAAAATCACATAATAATTTCAGGGATAGAAGAATTCATGAGAATAGTGATGCCAAGTGAATAAGCTGAACTGGTGCACAAAAAAGAAGGGTGGCATAGAATTGATAGAACCTAACTTCAACCTCGCCGAAGCATATACAAGAAAGGCAGAAGAATCTCTTCAGACAATGAGGGTGATGACAAGTAAGAGTTGGAAGATAGTAACAACTTACTACGCTATGTATTTCTCTGTTTACTCAATACTCATGAGAATAGGAGTGAAATGTGAAATTCATTCATGCACAATAGAATTCGCAAAAGTTTTCCTTGATGATTACATGAAAAGTGAGGAATTGAAACTTCTCGCAGACTCAATGGAAGCAAGAGTGGACGCACAGTACTATGTAAACCGTGAAGTTTCGAGTGTATTATTCAAAAAGATGATAGATTCCGCACCTGAATTTATAGCACACGGCAAGTCCGTAAAGGAAAAAATTGATGATAAGACTGTAACACAAATAAGAGAAAAGTTAGAAAACATAATCAGAAAAGAAAAATAAAGGGTGGGACTTGCACTAAGCCACTATAATCTCCCTATCGGGATTTTTCTTTTTTCAACTCAGAAGCAGAAATAGCAACACGTAACCCTTTTTAAACTTTCCTGCAGTAATAATGTTTATGCATCCGCTATTGGCTATTATCGTGCAGCTATGCTGATTACATTAGCCGTTGACCGGGTGCGGACTGGTTCTCTCTGGTTCATGCCTGGCAGGATGCTATAAATGGATGGGAGATGACTTGGATGACAATTGAGTTCAAACGTGCGGAACCCGGTACTGACAATCTCGGATTGATCTACACTGCGAGCCTGTTTCCTTTAGGAAGCGCCGCTGACTGGCAGCTGGATCCGTGGTACGGCATCGGCATTTACAACAACCTAGACATTTAGCGTCACTCGCGTCATGGAATGTATGGATTAAGCGCTTTCCGGAACTTCAGAGACGCTTTATGATGTCCTCGACCTCTGAGAGGCTGCCGACCACGAAGTCCGCCCTCCTAAGGTCCTCTTTTGCGACGGTGCTCGTGAGTGCGATGCATATCATGCCGGCAGATTTAGCCGACTCTACGCCTAGCGGCGCATTCTCTATCACCACGGCCTCCTCGGGCCTGACGGAAAGGCCGTCAGCGCACTTGAGATAAGGCTCCGGATGGGGCTTCGGTTTCTTCGTCTCGTCACCTGTCACGATGCAGTCGAAGAGAGCGAGTTCCCTTGATGTCGTATGGTCGTCCAAGACGTGCCTCGGGCTTCCGGTGGCGAGGCCTATCTTGAAGTTGAGCTTTCTGAGCTTCTTTATCAGTTCAAGTGCCTCGGGCCTCAGCCTGATGTTCTTCGATAGCTCCTCGTATATGGAATGCTTGAGTACGGTCACCCTATCCAACTCGTAATCGTCAAGGGCGAGCTCCTTCGTGAGCTCCGATATTATAGACCTCACGTTCCCGCCCTCCTTCATGTAGAGAGCCTTCTTTTCAATCTTGAGCCTTCCTTCAAGTGCCTTCACAAGAGACTTGTAATGGAGGTGCATGTTGTCTATGAGAGTCCCGTCGAAATCGAATATAACAGCCTTTATCATGATGACCACCGTCGCTATATGCCTTTCATGTGCAGATTAAGTTTATAAATACATCCTCTACATATAATACTTGGCGGCCAAAGGGGAGAGGTTTACCCGTACCCATTTCGAACACGGAAGTCAAGCTCTCCGACGGTCTGGGCATTACTGGTTTCGGCTGGGAAACCCAGATCGCTGCCAACCCCCATGCTCTACTTTTACGAAAACTCTAAAAGATGTTGCTGCATCTAATTATAGAAAGTGCCTCGATGGTGTAGTGGCCTAGCATAAATATAAATAGAGAGAGGTCGAATATATCATGGAGAAAAGGATAAGATTTAAAAGGGGTAAGCAGAAGCTGATAATAGAAGACGCAAAAAGGCGGACGGGTACATGGAAAGAACTGTCGTCTATTCTAAACTGCAATGAAAGTTACCTGAAGAACGAACTTAGAAACGAGAAAAATACTCTTTCAGACAAAATGTACGAATCAATGTGCAAAATAGCAAGCAAGAGATGCGACATTTTCATTCTGGAGAAGCTTGACAAAAATTGGGGCAGGAAGAAGGGTACCAGATTGAGTCCAAGGACAAAGCCCCTCGATGTGAAAAGAATCGAACCGTCCGAAAAGCTTGCAGAAATCATAGGTATTATGCTCGGTGACGGAAATGTATACAGAAAGCAATACGCAGTGAGAGTATGCGGGCACATCAGAAATGACGAGACTTATCTAATGTCAACGGTGAAGAAGTTATTCAGAGATGTATTTGGTGTGGAATTGAAAGGATACCGTCACGAAAAGATGAACGAATTGATATTGTATACATACAGCAAATTCGTCGTGAAAAATTTGGAAGAGTATGGAATAGAATCTGGGAACAAGAAAATAAATGGCTGTAGAATCCCAGAATGGATACTCAGGGATGAAAAATGCATTACAGCCTGTGTAAGGGGACTTTTTGATACCGACGGATGTGTCTTTAAGAGAAACGGGAAGTTGAAAATTGAACTATATTCAGGAATTGGACCGCTTCGCGAATCCTTTCTGGCGGCCATGAAAAAGCTTGGATTCGATAAGGAATGGAAAAGGTCTGACAGGGACGTCAAAACATATGGATTATACTCTGAGAGGGACGTGAAAAGATTTATTAATATAGTTAACTTCAATAATCCTAAGCACATAAGAAAAGCCTCGATGGTGTAGTGGCCTAATCGGTGCATAGCGTTTATGCATCGAGGCTAAGCATATGACCCTGTCACGGTCATGACCCGGGTTCAAATCCCGGTCGGGGCGCTTCTTTTTTTATTTATCAAGACAAAGAATAATCACAATGAGCGGTAATTTCGGACGCATACTCTGGTACGTCTTTGCAACTACCAAGGGCGGACCCACGAGGGTAAAGATAATGGAGCTCCTGAACGGCAGGCCATACAACATGCACCAGATAAGCAAGAACCTGAAGCTCGACTACAAGACGGTGCAGCACCACATAAGGGTGCTGGAGGAGAACCGGGTCATAACGGCCGAGGAGAAGAAGTACGGGACGATATACTTCCCGTCCGGGCTCTTTGAAGACGTAAAAGATATATTTGACGAAATAAAAAGTAAAGTAGGCGGAAAATAATGTTCGACCAGATAGTGCTTGGTGTCATGGGAGTGAATGTAGCCCTTACGCTGGTGCTCATGTGGATATACTTCAAAAATCACAAGATCGTCAAGTCCAAGATGACCATGGGAATGATGTTCTTCGCGCTCGCCTTCCTCATAGAGAATGTCGTGAGCTTCTACTTCTACAACTCGCTTCTCATGCAGGGGTTCAACTCCGTTACCACGTTCAACCTGGTAGTGAAGTTCCTTGAGATGGTGGGACTCCTGGTCCTTCTCTACGTAACCTGGGAATAGACTCGGAAAAGATTTGGGTATAATCCCGGATGAAAGTCGGGAAATCTCTTTATAAACAGTCTGCGAATGCTCTATTATGACCTGCATAGCATGTGGCTCAATCGCAGACTTCCGCTGCACCATAAAGGACATCACCGTGTGCCTCTGTACCCGGCACATGAAAGAGAAGGACTACTACGACGCGGTTGTCGAAGAGTGCGGCCGGTAATTCCTCCTATTGCCTGGCACCTCCCTTAGCGCACCTGGGAGGTGCCAGGCACTTTCTGGCCCATTGTAAACAATTTAAAATAACTAAGTCATATTTTCTCCAGTGGGCCTGTAGCTCAGTCTGGTTAGAGCACTAGACGGGTGTGTTGCTTTGGCAGCACTCCAGGTGAAGCTTTTAATGTCATTAAAAGCGTGCTTACTGCCCTCAGGGCGGGATGACAGAACAAACCTGGGTGTCGCGGGTTCGAAAGGGCGGTTGCAGGAATGCTCCTGCCCCGATAGTCCCGTCGGGCCCACTTTTCATATTTTTCAGGCAGGTTTTCCCTGTTTTTTGCCAAAAACCCGCCAAAACACCCAAAAGCTTTTATATATGTATGTAATTTATTAGTTAATTCACACATTTTACATTAACATTGGGATTTTGCTGCAGGCGTCTGGGTGGTCATATAGTAGAGATAACAAAACATGAAATGGTTCCTAAGCACGAGGTTCTCTCGGAAAAGGAAAAGAAAGATGTTCTAGAAAAGTTCGAAGTCAACGAAAGCCAGCTGCCGAAAATCCATGTTTCTGACCCGGTGATGGAGATCATAGGAGCAGTGCCGGGAAATGTGGTGAAGATAACGCGCAACTCCGCTACGGCGGGGAAGGCAACATATTACAGGCTGGTCGTGAAAGGATGACTAAGGCAAAGGCGGTTGAGGGCACAGGCGGGGCTATGAACTTCATTACGCTCTTCAGGGCGCTTGAGCGCGAGAAGGGATGGGTCAAGTTCCAGAAGGACTCGTTCAACAACTTCGTCGAGAACGGCCTGCAGAGCATTATAAACGAGATAGGCACGGTGGACCTCATGCCTGAGATAAGCGATGTCAAGCTTAGCTTCGGCAAGGTCGACGTCGGATATCCATACCTCATAGAGGCTGATGGTTACAAGAGGTCGAAGGACACCAAGAGCCCGCTTTACCCAAACGAGTGCAGGATAAGGAACCTCACATACTCTGCTCCGATATGGGTCAACATAACGCCGATAATAAACGGCATACAGGAGAAGTCGGAGAGGGTCCACGTCGGAGACCTTCCGGTAATGGTTGGCTCCAGGCTCTGCTCGACTCACGGCACTACAAGAAAGGAGCTCATCGCGGCAGGAGAGGATCCCGACGACGCCAGCGGATACTTCATAGTAAACGGCACTGAGAGGACGCTCGTCCTCATAGAGGAGATTGCAGGGAACAAGCCCGTCTTTGAGAAGGAGAACGACGCAGTCACGGTCAGGGTGAACTCAGAGAGGAGCGGATTCAAGCAGAGGCACCTCATAGAGAGGAGGCCTGAAGGCACGCTGACCATATCCTTCGCAAACATCAGGAGGCTTTCCATAGTCACGCTCCTGAAGGCGCTCGGCATGTCGACTGACAAGGACATATGCGATAACATCAGCAGCGACCCGCACATCCTAAACGAGCTCTACATATCCCTATACGAGTCGGAGCCCACGGACGAGGACGAGGCCATTGACGTCATAGGGAAGAAGCTGAA